>JBGSTI010000160.1:0-1586 GCA_041736605.1 Sphingomonadaceae bacterium | reverse complement strand
ACAGAACCTGCCGCCAGCAGCAGCACGGCCAAGGCCATGACCAGCCGAGGCCAGATGCTCCGCGATGGCGCGCGCGGTTCGGGCATAGGATCGGCAATGGCCTGCGCACTATTTTCCAACGCATCGGGCCGCTGCGCCGCCCATGCTGCCAATTCATGTGTATAGGCAAATACCGAACCCTGCTTGCCGCCGGGGATGCGGTGGATCGGCAAATCACGCTCGCGCGCCCACCGCATCACGGTTGAGCGATCCCGGTTGAAATAGCTGCTGATCATTTTCCAGCCATCAAGACGGCCGGACTGCCCGGAGTGATCGATCATTGCGCTTTCATGGCCAAAATGGCGTGAATCGCAAGATAAATTGCCCGAAAATGTAAATGTTAGAAAGCGTAAGCCAGTGTCACCGGGGCCGTGGCGGTGGGCGCTTTCACCAGCGAAACATAGTCATCCAGCGCATCAGCATTCAGATAGCGTGCCTGATCATGCGGGGTTTCATTGGTCATTTTGTAAAAGGCGCGGGCGGTATCGGCGCTCAGCCCCATGTCGCGATAATAGGCCAGATAGGCCTGATGCACAGGATCGCTATCGGGCAGGTCGCCTGCCTCCCGGCCATCCTCATCGCGCCAGCTATGCACAGCAAATTCGGCGGTCGGTGCGGCAGACCGCTCAACGCCCGCCAAAAACAGCTCGACCCCGCCGGAGCGCACAGACCCCTGATCGGGGACATGGGTGGCAAGGCCCGCCTTGCGGATCATCCGGCCCAAAGCGAGATTGGCGTCATCGTCCACAGTGCCCGGCACTTCGACCAGATCGATGCGGCGTACGTCCGGATAGGCTTTCATCATCGCGGCAAATTGCGCCGGGCTGTCGCTGTCTGTCGTGCCCAGCAAAGCGGCGCGCTGGCCACCGTCAAGCACGGCGAATGGGCCAAAGCTGGCCAAAGCAGGCGTACCCAGATCAGCCAGCGCCGCGCCATCGATGCGGCCCGTATCGTCTGTGCTATCGCCACTATCAAAACCGACATCCTCTTCGATGTCGTATTCTTCGATCGTCTCGATGATGGTGACATAGCGGTCTGCTGCCATGGCCTGCGGCGCCATGGCCAGCATGGCTGCCAGCATCGTCATCACGGCCAACAGGCCGCGCACCGCAATTTGTTCGAGGGTCAGGCGTTTGAACATGACATCGGATTAGCCGCGCCACCTTTCCCGCCGCTTGGCAAACACGGTCAGCGGCTATGGTGCAAATCCGGTAAGCGTGTTGGGCGTCACGCCCTAAAGCAGCGTCGGCGTGGCAGGGCAAAGCCCGCAGCAATCCAGCCTGTTGCGCGGTGGCGCGGTGCAGGTCATACAGGTTTGCACAAGGTTAATGGGTCGGGATTCTTATGGTCGCCATTGTCAGCACAGTTGCGTATCTGGGGCTTGAGGCCCGCTCAATCGAAGTTCAGTGCCAGATCGCGGCCGGTGTCCCCGCCTTTGTGCTGGTCGGCCTGCCCGATAAGGCGGTGGGTGAAAGCCGCGAACGGGTGCGTGCCGCGATTGCCGCCTTGGGCCTTGCGTTGCCGCCAAAGCGGATCACCATCAACCT
>JBGSTI010000112.1:0-2661 GCA_041736605.1 Sphingomonadaceae bacterium | reverse complement strand
ATATCAGCGAGATCGTCCAGCTTAATGCGGCTCTGCGCCTCGGCATCGACGCTGAAACGCAGCATCACCACCGCGCCAGTCGCCAGCACCGCAAAGATCGCCAGCGCGACCATCATTTCAACAAGGGTAAAGCCCTGTTCGTTGGGCGGGATGCGCGCGCCTGTCATTCCGCGCCCCGCCGCACCAGTTCCAGCGTGATGGCACTGCCGGGAACCCCGGCTTCGCGCACGATGAATTTCACCCGGATCAACCTTTGCCCGGCAATCGTATCAACCTCGCGCCGCCATTGAAAGCGCCGCCCCATATTCTCGGCCTCGCCCTCGGCCACGCCCAGTGAAGGCGGGCCGGGATCGGTGATCGCCTGCACCGCCAGATTTTGCGCCACCACTTCGCGCAGGAATCGCCGGTCAAGATCGGCCGTTTGCGACAGGCTCAATCCCTCCATGCGCAGCAATGCCAGCGCGGCCAGTGCAAACACCGCCAGCGCCACCAGCATTTCCAGCAAGGTAAAGCCCTGTTCGCGGGTGGTGCGCTGCTTACTCACCCAGCCGCACTCCGCCATTGCGGTCAATCCGCACTTGCGCGCTCGCACCCTCGCGCGACAGGGTGAGCGCCACGTCTTCGCTGGCCAAGCCGACGGAATCGAAAATCACCCGATTGGACCCGGCGGTCTGGCCATCGCGCGGCTGTGCCTGCCCTGCCACGCGAACTAACGTGCCATCCTTCCAGCTTTGCAAGCGAAAGGGCGGACGATCAAAACCCTGCCACTGGCCATCGCGGCGTTCTTCGAAATAATAGCCCCGGTCATTGACCACCATCGCCATGGGCCGCGATTCCAGCACGGCATTATCGCGTGCTGCTGCTGCCCGGCTGGCAAAACGTTGCGCCTCATCGGTAAGGCCTGCCTGCGCCCCCTGCATGGTCATCACCACCGCGCCCGCCAACAGGCCAATGATGAACAGCACCACCATCATCTCGACCAACGAGAATCCCGCTTGCGCAGCCGCCTTGTGGCGCGAATGGGGCAAAAGGCGGGGCAGCGTCATCATCGGCCCTTGGCATAACAGCTTGTCAATTTTGTGTCATGATTGATGGTCGTCCGATGTCTGGGCCGGATTATCGCCCATCACGTAACGGGGACCATGGCCCAGCCGGGCGGCGCGATCCTGCGGATTATATAACGCGCAAAATTTGAGCGACAGGCAGCCACAGCCGATACAGCCATCCAGCCGGTCGCGCGTCTGCTCCAGCCGGGTGATTTGATCGGATATCCGGTCCCGCAGCCGCAGGCTGATGGTGCGCCAATCCTGAGCATTGGGCGTCCGCCCCGCTGGCAGGCGGGAAAGCTCGTCGGCAATGTCAGACAGGCCCAATCCCAATTGCTGGGCAATCAGGATGAACGCCACCCGGCGGATATCCGACCGCACAAATCGCCGCTGCCCGCCGGCATTACGAAACGGCGCTATCAGCCCACGCTGTTCGTAAAAACGCAATGCCGACACTGCAGCGCCGGTGCGCGCTGCTAATTCGCCGATGCTCAAGATATCCGATGCTTGCATGGCTATGCCTCGCTGCGAAAAATGGGCTTGACCTCAACTTAGCTTTAGGTTGCAAAAGCGTTGCGTCAACACCGAATCGGCTTGGTTTGACCTGCTTGGGGTCACGCTGCCGGTTCTCAACAAAGGACGCACCATGACGCAGATTTCCATCGAACATGTCAATTTGACGGTCAGCAACCCCGATGCCAGCGCCGCGTTATTTGGCGCGCTGTTCGGCTGGCACGTGCGCTGGCGCGGTCCGGCGCGCGATGGCGGCTTGTCGGTCCATGTCGGCGACGAGACGACCTATCTGGCGCTCTATACCGGTCCCGATGGCCAGCATGCGGGGATTAGCTATCCCAAGGGCACGCCGCTTAATCATGTCGCGCTGCTGGTTGATGATCTGGACGCGGTTGAGGCGCGCGCGATCAGCCTGGGTCTCAAACCCTTTGGTCATGATGATTATGATCCGGGCCGCCGATTCTATCTGTTCGATCCGGACGGGATTGAGTTCGAGCTTGTGTCTTACGCACCGCAACTGTGAAGGGGGCGTGGGTACTAGTTGCGAATAACTGCGGAACCAAAATCTGTTTCATCCCTTGTATCAATATCCCGGCCGCGCTCTCCCTTCCCCCTCTAAGCGGCTGGGATATAATATTTTTATACCAGAAAGGAATGGATTATGGGCGAACTGACTGACAAGGCAAAAGGCCTCGCAAACGAAGCCATTGGCAACACCAAACAGGCCATCGGCAAGGCAACTGACAATCATAAGTTGCAGGCCGAAGGCGTGGCGCAAGAGCGCAAGGGTGAAGTCCAGCGCGCCGCTGGTGCTGTCAAAGGCGCCATGGGCGATAAAGTCTGATTGGACTGGGTCTGATTTGATCTGACCCGACAATAGACGCCGCTTTCTAGCGCGCGCTGCACCTTAGGATGACTCGTGCATCACAGGTGATGGTATGACGCTGCTGATAGTGGCTTTGGAGGAGGGGCTGTACCTTATGGGTGCAGCCCCTTTTTCGTATGCATCAAACGGCCATTGTCATACCCAAGTCACTGGACAAAGGCAGGGCAAATCGCGAAAGCGCAAAGGCGCTATCCGTTGCCAGCAAAGGACTTGACC
>JBGSTI010000095.1:0-8985 GCA_041736605.1 Sphingomonadaceae bacterium | reverse complement strand
GCTGGCAGGAGGGCTGGGCGCTTTGATTACAGGCTCGTTACCCTTGGCACTATTGATGGCCGGATTGTTCCTGGCCGCTTGGCTGGCGGGTTTTCTGGTGCCCTTTGCGCCGGGCGGGCTGGGTGTTCGCGAAGCAGCGTTGCTGGTTGCAGGGGCAGGGCTGGTCGATCCGGCGCTGCTGCTGTCCTTTGCGGCGCTTACCCGGTTGATGACTTTGGGCGGTGACGTCGCCTTTGGGCTGGCAAGCTATGGTTTGGCTTTGAGGCGAAACAGACAGGCGTCCTTGGCGCAATAGCCACGGCTCCAACGGGCATCCTGATTCATGCGCTGCATCAGCCGGTCATAGGTTGCGGGATGCAGCACCCGCGACAGATAGATCCAGCCAATCCGCTCGGGTATCGGCTCGGCCTTTCCGGCAAAAAACCGCTCCATCGCCGCCAGACGCGGGGCGGCCAGCGGATAATCGGTGGCACGCAGCGATGCCTCTATGGTCCGTCCGGCCAAGATCGGCACCCAGGTATCATCGCTGCTATCATCGGCCAGTTCGGGCGGTTCGGGATATTGCCATAGCATCGCATCGGGCGCGGCATTCCGGGTCAGATAGGCCATGGCGGCCATATCTTGCGCGGGCACATGCGTGAAAAATTCCGGCCCCTTGGTGCCATGCCACAAGGTGCGCATCACCGCGCTGGGCAGGGCAAAGGCTAGGCACGCGGCCAGCAGTATCAGCGGCCCACGCGCCTGCATCTTGGCGCTGGTCACCTGAACCAGCATCCATGCCAGCGCCAACAGCGCGCCCATCGCCGCCGGATTGGCGGCGCGCAGCCGCACTTCGCGGGCAATACGCAGATTGTCCATCAAGGCCTCGGGCAGGATCATCCCCGCCAGACCGACAATCAGCAGCGTCGCTGCCAACAGGAACATGGGATCGCGGCGTGCCCCATCAACCGCGCGCCACCGCAGCAGCATGGCGACGCCTAAAATGAAGGCAGGGCCAAGCGCCGACAGCGCCACGGCGCTGGTATGCAGCAGCTTTTGCACCAGCGGCGCATCGCTGGTTTCGGTTTCAAATAACGGGCTGGCAATCGCGTCGCCGCCAAAGCCGGGGTCAAGAATGCGCAGGATCAGAATGATGGCGATGGCGGCCACGCCGGTCATGGCCGTTTCCGATAGGCGTCCTTTCCAGCTGTCTCGATCACAGCGGCCCAGTTGCACCAATCCATAGATAATCAAACACAGCGCGCCGAACAGCGTGGATACCGCGCCCGCCGATACCAGCGCCGCAAGCGTCAGCCCGCGCATCCCGGCCCCTATCGGTGCGTCATCATCCAGCGCCAGCAACGCCCAGGCCAGCAATATCGCCATCATCAGCGTGTGCTGCGGAATATATATGCCCAGCGATATCAGCACCGGACCGGGGGCCTGCTTGGCGGCGATAAAGCCCATCATGTCCAGCCCGGATTTCAGCCATTTGATCGTGCCATCACCGTTGAAAATCACAATCGCGGCCATTCCCAGCAACGCGGCCTGCCACGCAGTCAGGCCCATACGGCGCAGCAGGCCATAGGTGACCAGCCAGAACAGCAGCGTAATGCCATGATTGGCCCAATAGAGCGACGCCGCCGCATCGCCATTGATCGCGCTGGCCGTGCCGGGCAGCACATAGAATAGCCAGTAATAATGCAGCGGCTCACCCCCGCCAAAAATATCGCGCGCGGGCAGGCCCAGATTGGTCACCGCATGGACATGGCCCAGATGCTTGAACCAATCGGCATTATACCAGGCATGCACGTTCAGCGACCCATCGGCCTGCGGCGCATAGCCCAATTCATAAGTATAAACGGCAATGAGGATGGCAACGGCAGCGGGCAGGAACGCATGCCATTCAGCCATAGGGGCCTGCCAGCCGGTCTTACGCGCGGCCCACGCAAAGCCCAGAATAAAGGGCAGGGTGGTGGCCCATGCCAGCCCTGGATGGGCCGCTTCGCCGGTGACCATCTGCCAGCCAGTGGCCACCAACGCCGCGATCAGCATCATCGCGGTGATCGACACCGTCGCGGCGGCGGCATGATCGGCCATGCTGCGTTTTGTGCCGCCCATGGCGATCAGGCCGGGCAAGGCCAGCCAGATCAGCGCCAACAGGCTGGTCAAAAAATTCATGATGCCCCCCAAAACCCTCAGCAGAATTTTGTCTTAAGCGGCGTGGTTAAGGAAATCTATACGCTTGGGGCTTAGCCCGGTGACAAGGCTTCCCTCAGCATGGCGGGTTTCGATGTCGCGACTGTATAACAATACCGAATTTCAACTCGCGGAGCCCGATATTTCGGTGGTCGTGCCGTTCTTCAATGAGGCCGAAAGCCTGCCTATCCTGCACGCCCGCATTGTCGATGTGCTGGAAAAAATGCAGACCGGCTTTGAAATCATCTTCATCAATGATGGCAGCACGGACGCCAGCGAAGCAGCGGTGCGCACCATCATGGCGCATGATCCGCGTGTTCGCCTGATCGCGTTTCGCCGCAATTTCGGAAAATCGGCGGCGCTCTCTGCCGGGTTTCAGGCGGTGTCGGGCCAGATTGTCATCACCATGGATGCCGATCTTCAGGATGATCCCAAGGAACTGCCGCGCCTGATTGCGGCGATCCATGGCGGCGCAGATGTCGTATCGGGCTGGAAACAGGTGCGCAATGATCCGGTGGACAAAACCCTGCCGTCAAAGCTGTTCAACGCCACGGTGAACAAGGCGTTCGGCCTTAATCTCAACGATCATAATTGCGGGTTCAAAGCGTATCGCGCCGAGGCGCTGAAGGAGCTGAACCTTTATGGCGAACTGCACCGCTTCATACCGGCGCTGCTGCATGCGCGCGGTTTTGTGATCGATCAAATCCCGGTAGAGCATCATGCGCGGCAATTCGGCAAATCGAAATTCGGAGCCGAAAGGCTAATCAAGGGCGCGCTCGATCTGATGACCGTGTGGCTCACCACCCGCTATGGCGCGCGACCGCTGCACATGTTTGGCGGGGCCGGATTGGTGTTTGGCGCGCTGGGCGTATTGATCCTCAGCTATTTGTCGGTTCTTTGGGTGCTGGGGCTGGGCCCGATTGGCGACAGGCCGTTGATGATGCTGGGCATGCTTTTGGTGTTATTTGGCAGCCAGTTGGTGGGCGTTGGCCTGCTGGGCGAGCTGATCCTGTCGCGCAGCATTGGCGAGCGCGATAAATATGCAGTGCGTGAGAATGTGTCGTTTGAGCCGTAAAACCTGTTCGTCATGCCCGCGCAGGCGGGCATCCATCACCCGCCGGTGCGGCCTCTTGATCCGGTGATGGACCCCCGCCTTCGCGGGGGTGACGAAATCCTGGAATACTTCACCAAACAAACAAAAACGCGCCGGAATTGCTTCCAGCGCGTTTTGTGTTTCGATGTCCGGGCGAACCCGGCGGCCTAGATCAGCCCAGCTTTTCAGCCAGAATCGTCAGGCCAGTTTCGCTGACTTCGGCAAAGCCGCCCTTGATCGCGATGATCTCAGCTGCGGTGCCTTCGCTGCGATAGATTTCGACATTGCCGTCGCGGATGGTCGACATCAACGGCGCATGGCCTTCCAGCACGCCGAAATCGCCGTCTGCGCCGGGCACCACCACCATGTGGACATTCTCGCTGCGGACCAGCTTTTCAGGGGTTACGAGTTCGAAATGCAGTGCCATTTTTCAGTTCCTCTCCCCTCCCGCTTGCGGGAGGGGCCGGGGGTGGGCCTGTATTGAGGCGGACATGTTGCGCGTTTACAGCGCGTGCCCACCCCTAACCCCTCCCGCAAGCGGGAGGGGAACAGGGTTTTTACGCCGCGTCAGCAGCCAGTTTCTTGCCCTTTTCGATGGCTTCGTCGATGCCGCCCACCATGTAAAAGGCCGATTCCGGCAAATGGTCATATTCGCCATCAACCACAGCCTTGAACGACTTGACGGTGTCTTCGATCGCCACGAACTTGCCGGGAATGCCGGTGAACACTTCGGCAACGTGGAACGGCTGGCTGAGGAAACGCTGGATTTTGCGAGCGCGGGCCACGGTCAGCTTATCTTCTTCGCTCAGTTCGTCCATGCCCAGAATGGCGATGATGTCCTGCAGCGACTTATACTTTTGCAGGGTTTCCTGAACGCGGCGAGCGGTTTCATAATGCTCTTGGCCAACAACAGCAGGGGCAAGCACGCGGCTGGTCGAGTCAAGCGGGTCAACCGCCGGATAGATACCCAGTTCCGAAATCGCGCGGTTCAGCACGGTCGTGGCGTCCAAGTGGGCGAACGATGCAGCAGGTGCCGGATCGGTAAGATCGTCGGCAGGCACGTAAATGGCCTGAACCGAGGTGATCGAACCCTTGTTGGTCGAGGTAATGCGTTCCTGCAACTGACCCATGTCGGTCGCCAGAGTCGGCTGATAACCCACAGCCGAAGGAATACGGCCGAGCAGAGCCGACACTTCCGAACCAGCCTGCGTAAAGCGGAAGATGTTGTCCACAAAGAACAGCACATCCTGACCTTCTTCGTCGCGGAAATATTCAGCGATGGTCAGACCCGACAGAGCAACACGGGCGCGCGCACCCGGGGGTTCGTTCATCTGGCCGAATACCAGCGCAACTTTGGAACCTTCAGGGGTCGGATTGCCATCGGCATCCTTGGCGATAACGCCAGCGTCAAGGAATTCGTGGTACAGATCGTTGCCTTCGCGGGTACGCTCACCCACGCCGGCAAATACCGAGGTGCCGCCATGGCCCTTGGCGATGTTGTTGATCAGTTCCTGAATAAGCACGGTCTTGCCCACGCCAGCGCCGCCGAACAGGCCGATCTTGCCGCCCTTTGCATAAGGCGCGAGAAGGTCGATAACCTTGATGCCGGTTACCAGAATGCTGGTTTCGGTCGACTGGTCGACAAATTCCGGTGCCTTGGCGTGGATCGGCGCGCGCAGATCGGTGTTGACCGGGCCACGCTCGTCAATGGGTTCACCCACGACGTTCAGAATGCGGCCCAGAGTCTGCGGACCAACCGGAACCGAAATCTGTGCGCCGGTGGCGATAACTTCCTGACCGCGGGTCAGGCCGTCGGTGCCGTCCATGGCGATGGTGCGCACGGTGTTTTCACCCAGATGCTGGGCGACTTCGAGCACCAGACGCTGGCCGTTATTGTCGGTCACAAGCGCCGAGAGAATAGCGGGCAGTTCGCCGGGGAATGTCACGTCGACGACAGCGCCGATGACCTGGCTGACCTTGCCATTCACGCCGCTGGTTGCAGTGGCGGAATCAGCGGCCTTCTTGGTCACGCGGGGCTTTTTGGCGGGGGCTTCGGGTGCGGATGCCATGTTAGTCTTCCTTGCCTACAAAATGGGTCAGAGCGCCTCAGCGCCAGAGATGATTTCGACGAGTTCGGTGGTAATCGCGGCCTGACGGCTGCGGTTATATTCGATGGTCAGGCGGTTGATCAGGTCGCCCGCGTTGCGCGTGGCGTTATCCATGGCGGTCATCGACGCGCCCTGTTCGGATGCCTGATTTTCCAGCAGCGCAGCAAACAGCAACGTGCGGATATTGCGCGGCAACAGTTCGGCGAGGATTTCTTCCTCATCCGGCTCATATTCCACAGCCGCTTCACCGCCAGCCGATGCCGATACCATCGGGCCATCGTTCGACAGCGCAACCGGGATGATCTGCTTGCCAATCGGTTCCTGCACCAGCGCCGAGCGGAAGCGGGCATAGAACAGATGCGCGACATCGAATTTGCCAGCTTCGTACATCGCGATCAGTTCACCAGCAATGGCTTCGGCTTCGGCAAAGCCGGGTTCACGAACCGCGGTCGTGTCATATTCGCCCTTGACCGCATCGGCATAGTCGCGGCGGATCGGCGCGCGGCCCTTGCGACCGACCAGATAGAATAGAACGGTCTTGCCCTGACCGCGCAGTTCTTCGGCCTTGATCTTGGCGGCCTTGACGATGTTGGCGTTGAACGCGCCGCACAGGCCCTTGTCAGACGTGGCGACGACCAGCAGGTGCACTTGGTCCTTGCCGGTGCCTGCCAGCAGCTTGGGCGAGTTTTCGCTCACCGTCACTTTGCTGGCCAGCGAACCCATCACCTTGGCCAGACGCTCCGAATAGGGGCGTGCGGCTTCGGCAGCGGCCTGCGCGTTGCGCAGCTTCGCGGCGGCGACCATCTGCTTGGCCTTGGTGATCTTCTGGGTCGATTTGACCGAGTTGATCCGCCCTTTGAGTTCTTTAAGGCTTGCCATCTTGTTCCCTTGTTCCCCGGCAATGGCCAGGGTCCGGTCCAACAGAAACTCCGGTCCCCGGCGTGAACCGGGGACCAATCACATTACGCGAACTGCTTGCCGAACGCTTCGAGCGCAGCGGCCAGCTTGGCCTTGGGCTCGTCGCCCAGGTCGCGGCTGTCGCGGATCGCGGTCAGGATGTCGGCATGCTCGCTGCGGATCCAACTGAGCATGGCCGCTTCATATTCGGTCACGCGGTTCACCGGAACGCTGTCCAGATAGCCGCTGGTGCCTGCAAAGATCGACACAGTCTGTTCTTCAAATGGCAGCGGGCTGAACTGGGGCTGCTTGAGCAGCTCGGTCAGGCGCGCACCGCGATTGAGCAGCTTTTGCGTCGATGCATCAAGGTCCGAACCGAACTGCGCGAACGCAGCCATTTCGCGATACTGGGCCAGTTCAAGCTTGATCGAGCCGGACACCTTCTTCATCGCCTTGGTCTGTGCCGCCGAACCCACGCGCGACACCGAAAGGCCGACGTTGATGGCGGGACGGACGCCCTGATAGAACAGGCCGGTTTCAAGGAAGATCTGGCCATCGGTGATCGAAATCACGTTGGTCGGAATATAGGCCGACACGTCGCCAGCCTGCGTTTCGATGATCGGCAGCGCGGTCAGCGAACCATTGCCATTGGCATCGTTCAGCTTTGCAGCGCGTTCCAGCAGGCGTCTGTGCAGATAGAAAACGTCGCCGGGATAGGCTTCGCGGCCCGGCGGGCGACGCAGCAACAGCGACATCTGACGATAAGCCACAGCCTGCTTCGAAAGGTCATCATAAACGATCAGGGCGTGCATGCCGTTATCGCGGAAAAATTCGCCCATCGTCACGCCGGTATAGGGCGCCAGATACTGCAACGGAGCGGGCTCCGACGCGGTAGCAGCAACGACGATCGAATATTCCATCGCGCCATTTTCTTCGAGCTGGCGAACGATCTGTGCCACGGTCGACCGCTTCTGGCCAACAGCAACATAGATGCAATACAGCTTCTTGCTTTCATCATCGCCTGCATTGGGGCCTTTCTGGTTGATGAAAGTATCGATGGCGACAGCGGTCTTGCCGGTCTGACGGTCACCGATGATCAATTCGCGCTGGCCACGGCCAACGGGAACCAGTGCGTCAATGGCCTTGAGACCAGTCTGCACCGGCTCGTTCACCGATTTACGCGGGATGATGCCGGGTGCCTTGACTTCAACGCGCATGCGCTTGTCAGCAACAATCGGGCCCTTGCCATCAATGGGATTGCCCAGACCGTCAACAACGCGGCCCAGCAGGCCCTTGCCCACGGGAACATCCACGATGGTGCCGGTGCGCTTGACGACATCGCCTTCCTTGATCTCGGAGTCCGAGCCAAAAATCACGACGCCGACATTGTCGGCTTCAAGGTTCAGGGCCATGCCCTTCACACCGTTGGAAAACTCGACCATTTCACCGGCCTGAACTTTGTCCAGACCATGAATGCGGGCGATACCGTCACCAACCGAAAGCACTGATCCGACTTCCGAGACCTGAGCCTCGTTGCCGAAATTGGCGATCTGTTCCTTGATGACCTTCGAAATTTCTGCGGCGCGGATATCCATTTTGCGTTCAGCCTTTCATCGCTTGCGCAAGCGTGTTGAGACGGGTTTTGATGCTTGAATCAATCATCTGGCTACCCATGCGGACCACCAGACCACCCAGAATCGACGGATCGACCTGGGCATCGACGGAAATATTGCTGCCGGTGCGAGCGGCAAGTTGTGCGGTCAGCTTTGCCAGCTGATCTTGGGTGAGCGGATGGGCTGATGTTACTTCGGCCTTCACTTCGCCGCGATGATGCGCGGCCAGCACGCGATACGCACCGATGATCGAAGGAAGCGCAGCCAAGCGGCCATTCTGGGCGAGGACACCCAGAAAATTACCGGTCAGCGCATCGGCCTTCACAGCCTTGGCAATCGCAGCCACGGCATTTCCGGCGTCGCCGCGCGAAACCTGTGGGCTGGCAATCAACGCTTTAAATTCTGCCGATTCGTCCAGAGCGGATTCGAGGCCGTCCAGAGTCGATTCCACGGCATCCTGTTGGTTGCCGTCCTTTGCCAGATCAAACAGGGCTGTTGCGTAACGCCCTGCCAGACTGGCCTGAATACCGCTGGAAATGTCCACGCGCTCAACGTCCTTCGCAAGAGGATGGGGTCAGGTTGGGGAATGGCTGTCGAACACGACAACCTACCTGTGTCGGGGCGGCGCTTAGCAGTCATTATTTTGCATTGCAAGATAGGTGGGGCAAAGCATTTTTCAGGGCGCGAAACTGGCGCGATGGTTTGTCTGAAGGTTTGAACGCAAGTTCCGGGACGGCAGGCGCATCGCATTGCGGCATAGGATGTTCAACAGCCCATTTTCGCAAGGCACCCAGCGCATGACATATAACTTTGCAGCAATGGACGAATCTACCTGCACTGGCCATGATGAGGCCATGGATGGCGATGAAACAGTATTGGACGACGAATCCGCCTGGGCCGCAGTGCTTCGGCGTGACCGGATATTTGATGGCCAGTTCGTAACCGGCGTTTTGACCACGGGCATCTATTGCCGTCCGTCTTGCGCGGCGCGGCATCCGGCGCGGGCCAATGTGCGGTTCTTTGCAGATGGTGCAGCGGCACGAGACGCTGGACTGCGGGCGTGCAAACGCTGCTTGCCCGATGATGTGGCGCGCGA
>JBGSTI010000078.1:0-3482 GCA_041736605.1 Sphingomonadaceae bacterium | reverse complement strand
CAAAGTGAAGATATGTTGTTATTGGAAAAAATGGATGTGATTATCGCATCATCGGTCGATCCATATTTTGACAGCCTGATGGTTAATCGGGCGATGAAAAAGGATATCCCAATTATTGCCGAATCCATTGAGATTCCCAATCAGCGCACAATTGTAACAGTGGATAATTATCAGGCAGGATTCGACTTGGGGGTTTGGGCTCAGAAATACCTTATTAAAAATGGCGTTCAAAAAGTCAATTTACTTGATATGACCTTTCATCAGCCAAATACCCTGGATAGAAGCAGCGGCTTTGCGGATGGTATAAATTCATCCGATCTTGCATGCGAAAATGTCCTTTCAATTAACGCAGAATCCAGGTATGCATCAGCTTATCAGATAGCGAAGGACGCGCTAAACGTGCATCCTCAGATCAACCTGATCTTTGCGATGATGGCGGTGTTTTACTGTTTTGCCGCCCGCTTTCTGGACATCAAAGACCGGCGATTATGGACCTGGGTCTCGCTGGGCATCGCCGCCACCGCGATCATCAGCCAGCTGGTTTTGACCAGCCTGGGCATCAGTGATGTGTTCAGCCACTTGCTGGTCATCCCCTTGTCGATTGCCATATTATTGGCATTTGGCCGTGCTGCCTTGATCAACCCGCGCCCTGAAAATATTGCAATGTTCGCCGCATCCACCATTGGCGTGGCATCGGCGATCCACGATTTCGGCATGGGTATGAAGGCATGGACCGGCGCGCATTTCGCCCTGCTGCCCTATGCCGGGGTCATCATCTTTCTGGTCTTTGCCTTTGCGCTGGGGCGGCGACTGATTGATGCGCTGGGCACAGTGGAAAACCTGAACGTCATTTTGAAAGACCGCGTGGCCGCCGCCACGGGCGAGTTGGAGCGCACGCAAAAGCAGATCCGCGAGTTGGAAGTCGCCGTGGCGCTAGAGCAAGAGCGCGAGCGAATTATGCGCGAAATGCACGACAGCGTTGGTTCAAACCTCATTTCCGCGCTCGCCATTGCCGAACATGGCAACGCGCCGCGCAGCACCGTCGCCACGCTCAAACGGTCATTGACAGACCTGCGCATCGCGGTGGATTCGCTGGAGCAGGTGGATGGTGACATCACGCCGCTACTCGCCAGTTTCCGTCACCGGATGGAACCCGAATTGCGGGCGGCTGGCTGGCGATTTGAATGGCAGGTGCAAGATGTGCCGTCTCTGCCCTGGCTGGATTCGGCCAACGCGCTGCATGTGTTGCGCATCCTGCAAGAAGCCATCAGCAATGCGCTCAGCCATTCGGGCGGCACTATCATCACCTTTGGCTCTCAACCGCGCGAGCACCAAAACCTGCCCGGCATAGCCATCACGATCGCCGATAATGGCTGTGGCCTTACCCAACGCCCGTCATCGCCCGCATTGTCGCAAGGCGGCAAAGGCCAAGCCAATATGCTGGCCAGAGCAAAGGCGCTGAACGCGCAACTTTCGCTGTGTGATGGAAAGACAGGCGGCACGCTCATGACATTGTGGCTGCCGCTCGCCCGATGAAATTGGACTAGTCGTCGTCGTGCACAAGCGCCCCAAAGGCATGTGGCGGCGTACCTATCTACGGCATTGGGACCGCTATTTCCAATTGGACGAATTATGCGCCCGTGAAATGCTGGCCATGCGGCAAGCGTTCTGATTCTGATGGCAAAATCGGCCGGATTTGCTGATGGAACGACTCATGCAAAAGCTGCCATTTACCCCTATGCTTTCCGTACTTATTCCGTACGCGGGAAAATCGCTTGCGCTAAGTCATTGAAAAGATGGTGCACCCGACTGGATTCGAACCAGTGGCCCCTGCCTTCGGAGGGCAGTACTCTATCCAGCTGAGCTACGGGTGCACGCTGGGCGAGCGACTAGCATTGCATGGCCATGCTTGCCAGTCCTTTTTACTCTAAAGCCAGCCAGCGCGTTTGAACCGGATATAGAGCGCGATGCAGATTGACGCCATCACGCCCACCGCCACGAAATAGCCATAGCGCCATTCAAGTTCGGGCATGAATTTGAAATTCATGCCGTAAATCCCGGCAATCGCGGTGGGCACGGCCAGAATGGCGGCCCAGGCAGCGAGCTGGCGGGTGATGGTGCCTTGGCGTTGCTGTTCGAGCAGGCCGCTGGTTTCAAACACGCCCGAAAGCACGTCGCGCAAATCGGTAGCGCGGTGGAGCAGGCGGCGGACATGATCCTCGATATCGCGGAAATAGGCGCGCGCCTCCTTGTCGATATGCGGCATTTCGAGATGCGCCAGCTTGGCCAGCACATCCTCCATCGGTTCGATCCGCCGCTGAAACCGCATGAGTTCGCGGCGCAGCTGAAACAGCTCGCCAATTTCGCCGCGCGACAGAAAGGCATCAAGGGCGCGATCTTCAAAGCTCAGCACCTTTTCCTCAATCGCGTCCATCACCGGCATATAACCATCGACGATATAATCGAGGATCGCGTGCAGCACATAATCGCTGCCTTGCGACAACAGGTCGGGCGCAGCCTCAAGATGCGTGCGCACCGGGGCGTGATCGCGCGGATTGCCGTGGCGCGCGGTGATGATGAAACGATCCCCCACGAACATCGCGGTTTCGCCATAATGGATATGATCGCCCTGCCAATCGGCGGTGCACGCGACGATGAACAGATGGCCGGGATATTGCTCCAGCTTGGGCAATTGCCGCCCGTTAAGCGCATCCTCAACGCTTAGGGGATGGAATTTGAGCTGTGATGCCACCGCTGCCATTTCGGCGTCGTGCGGCTCTTGCAGGCCAACCCAAAGCAGATCATCGGCTTGTTTGGGCAGCGCCAGCCGGGTCAGGTCATCGCAATCGGCCAGCAAGCGGCCCGCGCGATAGAGGCGTGCGGCAACAACAGCCATCAGCCGGCGACCATCTCCACCCATTCCATTTTGATCCAACCGGTGCTGCATGCACCCGAATAGACCATGGGTTCGGCCACCGGGCTGCTGACGCCGCAGTCGATATCGGGATCAGCGGTGTAGACAATGCCCGCCATGTCGCCATCGCTATCGCCGTCGCAAATCCATATGGGTTCAAAGCTGGACAGATAATCGATAGCGTCCAAATCGGTGCTGTCACCGGGGAAGACCATGGCAGCGCCCTCACCCATATCGCCAACGCGGCCCAGAACGCAGGGATCATTGCCATCGGGCGAGCTGATCATCACCGGGCGATTGCCCTGTGTATATTGCGGCTGAGCCTGCGCCGAGGTTCCGGCCAGCAGGGCAATAATGGCTACGATCAGGGCAGTGTTTTTCATGGTCTTCGTCCTTCTTATGCCAAGGCTTCGGCGATCAGGCGGCGGGTATTGGCCACACCATAGAGCGCGATAAAGCTGCCCATGCGCGGCCCGGCGCTGGAGCCGAGCAGCGTTTCGTACAAGGCCTGAAACCAGTCACGCAAGGACGCAAAGCCAAGGCTTTCATCCTTGCCGATTTCATAGAC
>JBGSTI010000041.1:0-2904 GCA_041736605.1 Sphingomonadaceae bacterium | reverse complement strand
GTGAAAGCGCGCAGCATCTGCGCGAAGACCTGGCCCGGCGTCAGGCAAAGCGCAACACCTGGATGGTGCCCGCGGGCGCTGCGTTGCTAGCGGCGATTGCTGTATTCATTCTGCCCGCCTGGCGGCTGGAAGCGATGGTGGGGGCCACCGGGATCAGCGAAATGCTGCCGCTCGCTGCGCCGCCACTTGGCGTCAAGGCGCGTATCCTGATTGCCTTGGTGATGGCCGGATTTGTTGGCGCACTGGCGATGCTGGTCGCGCCGTTCCTGATAGGCCTGATCAAGCACAAGGCTAAGCCCGCGCCCCGCAAGGCAACCGCCGCCGCACCAGCATGGGACGAGGCCGATGATGCGGATTGGGACGACGACTATGATGCCGAAGACGGATCATGGGACAATGATGACGGCTATGACGATGATGATGGTGTCGCCGAAGACGAAGACCCCGCGCCCAAATCTGCCACAGCATCTGCTGACAAGGCGCCCAAAAAGGGTCGTAATAGCCTGTTTGACCGGCTCGCCAAGCTGCGCAATCGTGCGCAAGAAGACGCTGCCGATGATATTCGCGACTTTGATGATCTGCCCCGGCTGAAAGCGCGCGATGCGCATCCTGATGCCCCGGCGCGTCGCCCGATCTTCGCGCACCGCGATCTGGGTGCGCCGCTGGACAGCCCGCTGGAAACTCCGGTGGCGGCAGAGCCTGTCGAACCCGCGTCGCAAGCCACATGGCAGCAGGATGACGCGCACGCGCAGGATATTCCATCCACCGATCAGGTTTTCGGCCAGCCGCCGCTGCATCTGAATGGTGATATGCTGGACAAGGACGTAGCGGCCCCTGCTCCTGCTCCGGAGGCTACGCCTGCGCCAGAGCCAGTCATGCCGCCGCCTTATGTGCCCAATTTGGCAAGCACGCCAGTGATAGAGCCCGCAGCGATGCCGGAACCCGAAATTGTTGCTGCGCCTGTGGTGCAAGAGCCTGTGTCTTCCGTCGAAATCGCGCCAGAGCCTGTTGTGTCAGCGCCTGTTAAAGCCGAGCCCATGGCGCCAGTGGCTGCGCCCGATCTGGCCCTGAGCGAATTGACTTTGGCGCAGCTCGTTGACCGGCTGGAACATGTATTGGCAGAGCATCAGGCCAAGGCTGTGGTTGAGGAAGTCGCCCCTGCGCCGGTTCACCCGTTACAAGCCGAAGCAACTGCTCCAATTGCGCCAGCAGAGCCTGCTCCGCTGAACATCACACCAATGCCCGTACCCGCCCCAGCGCCAGCCCCCGTCGCCATGACCACGCCTGCTAAGCCATCGCCTTCGGAAGAAGAAGAAATGGACCGGGCGTTGAAAGCGGCTTTGGCTACGCTGGAGCGGATGACGGCGCAACGGTAAGTTTGCTCACCCCTCCCTTCCAAGGGAGGGGCAGCGAGACTTACAAGCTTGCTTGTTAGTCGCAGCGGGGTGGGTAAAATCCCACCTTGCCGCTAACCGCAAACACCCACCCCAACCCCTCCCTTGGGGCCGCAGGCGAGCGAAGCTCAACTGAGGGGCTTTGTGGTCACCCCATATCCTCAAGGCTGAGCAAGCTGGCATTGCCGCCTGCGCTGGTGGTATCCACCGATGTCACCCGTTCGTGGCAGAAACGCAGCAGATAATTGGGGCCGCCTGCCTTGGGTCCGGTGCCCGACAGGCCTTCGCCGCCAAAAGGCTGGCTGCCCACAATCGCGCCGATCATCGAGCGATTGACATAGAGATTGCCGATATGCGCCTGCGCCTCGACGCTTTCGGCCACCCGCGCGATGCGGCTGTGCAGGCCCATGGTCAGGCCAAAGCCCTTGGCGTTGATCCGTTCGATCACCGCGTCCAGCGTTCCCGGTTTCCATGTTGCGACATGGACGATAGGGCCGAAAAACTCCTGACCCAGTTGATCCATCGATGACAGCGCGATCAGGGTCGGCGGCACGAAAAGGCCTTCACCCGGCACCGGCAGGTCCTTGATGATATGGCCCGCCATGGTTTGCCGCCATTGCATCAGCCGGTCATAGGCCGCGCGATCAATCACCGGCCCCACATCGGTGCGCGGATCGGCGGGATCGCCAACCACAAGGGCGTCCATCGCGCCCGCCAGCATTTCCAGCGTCCGATCAGCAATATCCTCTTGCAGCAAAAGCAGCCGCAAGGCCGAACACCGCTGTCCGGCAGAGCGAAAGCCAGAGGTCACGATATCGCGCACCACCTGTTCGGGCAAAGCGGTGGAATCGACGATCATCGCGTTGATACCGCCAGTTTCGGCAATCAATGGCACGATGGGCCGCGCCTCATCGATCAGCAGGTTGCGCGCGATGGCCTTGGCCGTGGGCACCGATCCGGTGAACACCACGCCTGCAATGCGCGTATCCATGACCAGTGACGCACCGACAGACCCGTCGCCAACCACCAATTGCAACACATCCTTGGGAACGCCCGCCTGCCACGCCAGATCAACGGCATAGCGTGCAATATCGGGCGTCTGTAGTGCGGGCTTGGCGACCACGGCATTGCCGCTGACCAAGGCGGCGGTCACCTGGCCCAGGAAAATCGCCAGCGGGAAATTCCACGGCGCAATCGCCACCCACACGCCGCGCCCGCGATAACGCAATATATTACGCTCTCCGGTCGGCCCCGGAAGCGGCACATCGCCCAGCTTGCGCCGCGCTTCGGCGGCATAATAATGGCAGAAATCGATGGCTTCGCGCAGTTCGGCCAGCGCATCGGGCAGTGTCTTGCGCGCCTCTTGCACCGCCAGCGCCATTAACGGCGCGCGATGCTCTTCCAACAGCTCTGCCAGCCGATCAAGGATCGCCGCGCGCTCTTCCACATCGTGCGCTGCCCATGCGGGATAGGCGGCCAGCGCCGTGCTTACCGCGCGGTCTTCGGTCTC
>JBGSTI010000528.1:0-7818 GCA_041736605.1 Sphingomonadaceae bacterium | reverse complement strand
GCGACGCCAATGCGCCGTCGCGAACCTTTGCAGGCAAGCGCGATTTCAGAAAGGCGCGCACGTCATCGCGAAAGGCCAGTTCCTGGGGGGAGAAATCGAGGTCCATTCAACGCTCCAAAATCGTAACGGCGGATACGCCCGGCGCGCCATATACATGGCTATAGGCAGTCTTGGGATTGCCCGGCACCTGCCGCCCGCCGCCCCGGTCCAGCAATTGCACGACATTTTCATAGACCTGTCGCAGGCCCGATGCGCCGATGGGTTCACCACAGGCAAGGCAACCACCATCGGTGTTGACCGGCAGGCTGCCCGCAATTTCGGTGCGCCCTTCGGCAATCCATTTTTCCTGCTCGCCATCGGCGCAGAATCCGTTTTCGGCCATGTGCATGATTTCCGCGCCCGATTCCGTATCCTGCAATTGCGCCACCTGAATATCCTGCGGCCCGATGCCTGCCAGACGGAATGCATCGGCAGAAGCAATGCGCGTGGCCGAACCGCCGCGCTGAATATCGGTGCTGGGCGCGAACACTTCGAAGGAACCCGGCGGACGGGTGCGCATCGTTGCTGCTTTCAGGCGGATCAGCGGACGGCCCAGTTCGCGCGCCTTTTTCTCGCTTGCCAAAATCAGCGCGACGCCGCCTTCCGCGGGCGAACAGAACATATATTTGGAATAGGGATCGCTGACCATCGGCGCTTCAAGGATATCCTCCAGCGCCACCGGTTGCCGCCGCCATGCATGATCGGCGTGCACGGCGTTGCGAAACGCCTTTTCGGGCACCCGGCCCAAAGTCTCGCGGCTGATGCCGAAATCATGCATGTACCGCTGGATCTTCATAGCGAAAAACTGCGTGGTCACCATATAGCCCGCTTCGCCATACCAATCCGGCAGATTATATTCGGCTGGCATGGCGTTGAACGCGCCGCGCGGATGCTTGTCAAAACCCACGGCCAAGCCCAGATCATATTCGCCCGATTTGATCGCCATCTGCGCCGAAAACAGCGCCGATCCGCCCGCTGCACAGCCATTGCGCACATTGATGAACTGCATGCCCGTCAGGCCCAGCCGCTCGACCATCGTATCGGGATTGCCCGCCGCGTCGGATGCACCATAGGCAAATTGCAGATCGGTCCAGTCAACCCCTGCATCGGCCATCGCCTCGCGCACCGCGAACACGCCCTGTTCCATGCCCGACAGGCCATCGGTGCGACCAAAGGGATGGATGCCGATGCCGATGATGCACACGTCGCTCATGCTGATGCTCCCACCGGCTGAAAGGCGTGGATGAGGACGCTGTCTGTGGCTTCAGAATCAAGCGGCACTTGCACCAATTCCATTTCCATGCCGATTTTTACGTCCTCTACCGCCACATTGACCAGTCGGGTTTCGACCATCGTTTCATCGGCCAAAGCAACATAGCCCAAGGCCCAGGGCCGGAATGCCTCTGGCCCGGCATAAGGCGGCGATTTGGGGCGAAACCGCTGTATGGTATAGGACCATAAGGTGCCAGTGCGTTTCAGCGGCCAGGGCTGATAATCATTGCCATCGGGGCATGGAAAAACAATGCGTCCGGTCGCCGCGTTGCGCCCGCCGATCAGGCGGGGCGGCTGTTCATCGGTGAAAAGCCCTTCGGCAATTGGCCCCATCGTATTGACATCCCTGATTATGCTTTGGTTGATTCTTGTCTGTGGCTGTTAAGCCCCATAATCGCCCGGCGCGTGACTCCTCAAAACGATAGGGTAGGCATTTTGCCCAGTCTGGCATGGGTGTTGTCAAACAGACAAGATAGGCAGGAGCAGGATTATGAGCCAAGAACCCCAGCTGGCTGATTGGGATTATATCATCATTGGCGCAGGGTCTGCTGGCTGTGTGCTGGCCGAACAGTTGAGCGCGGATGGCAAGTCGCGCGTATTGGTGCTGGAAGCGGGCGGCGAGAATGACAGTTTCTGGGTGGGCCTGCCCAAGGGCGTTGCCAAGCTGGTCACCAATCCCGATCATGTTTGGACCTATAAGGTCGATGTGCCGCGCGTTCCCGGCGGACCGGGTGAGTTCTGGATACGCGGCAAGGGGCTTGGCGGCTCATCCTCAGTCAATGGAATGATCTGGAGCCGGGGTGAACGCGCCGATTATGACGCTTGGGGCGCGATGGGCTGCACTGGATGGGATGGCGATAGCATGACAAAAGCGTTCCGCACGCTTGAGGATCACGCATCAGGAGCCAGCGATGTGCACGGAAGTGGCGGGCCGGTGCATGTTGATCCCGCCATCTATCGCTATCCGCTGACCGACCGGATGATTGCAGCAGGCGAAAGTTTGGGCATGGCGCGCGTTGATGATCTCAACGATCAACACGGCCCGCGCGTCGGCCTGTACAGCCACAATATCCGCAGGGGCAAAAGGCAAAGTTCTGCCGTCACCTATCTGGCCCCGGCGCGTCGGCGCAGCAACGTAGCCGTGGTCACCCATGCGCTGACGCAGCGGGTAGTGATTGATACCGGCCGCGCGGTGGGTGTTGAGGCCTTGGTCAATGGCCAGCCCCGCACGTTTCGGTGCAGCGGTGAAATCATCGTTTGTGCAGGCACGATGGAAAGCCCCTTGCTGCTTCAGCGATCCGGCATTGGTTCTGGTGAAAGGCTCCGCGCCGCCGGGGTTACGCCGCTGGTCGAATCCCCCGATGTCGGCGAACGGATGATCGAGCATCTGTCCTTCGCCATGCCCTATCGGCTGACGCAGGATATCGGCATTCACCGCAGTTTTTCTGGGATTGGCGCAGGCCTTGCCATGGCGCGCTATCTGCTGACGCGCACGGGCGTGATGGCGACTGGCCCGTTCGAAGTTGGCGCATTCTGCAATGTCGCGCATCCCGATGGCCGCACCGATTTGCAGCTCTATCTGGGCGGCTATACCTTTGCCGTGGGCGACGATAACAATCCGGTGCCGCTGGACAAGATCGACAGCCGACCTGGCATCACCATCTATGCCCAGCTGCTGCGCCTGACCAGCGAGGGGTCGCTGCGCATTACCGGGCCCAATATCGCAGATGCGCCAGATATTCAGCCCAATTGGCTGACCACCGATCACGACCGCGCTTCCGCCATCGCCGCGATGCGCCTGATGCGGCAGTTCATGGCACAGCCTGCATTGGCAGAGGTGGTGGGCAAAGAGGAAGTTCCCGGCAAGGCAGTGGAGAGTGATGCGGATTTGCTCGATGCCTTCCGCCGCCTGTCATCTTGCGGTCTGCATGGCATCGGCACCTGCCGCATGGGCAGCGATGCGGGATCGGTGGTCGATCCGCAATTGCGGGTGCGCGGCGTTCAGGGTCTGCGCGTCGCCGATTGCTCGATCGTGCCGTCACATATTACCGGCAATACCAACGCCCCAGCCATGGCGATTGGTATGCGGGCAGCGGCGATGATTTTGGCGGATCGGGGGTAGATTTAAGGAAACATCGACATTACTGGCATTATGTAGCAAACGTACCAAGCTGCATGATGCCGTAAATTTACAGCGGTGTTCTTGATCAAATGCCTGCAAGCAATCGATGCAACTAAACTTTACCTTTAATCACCCAACAAGTCATCTGAGGTGTCGTCCTCAATAACGGCATGCACCTCGGTGACCCGATACGCGATTGGTCTGTTTGCCTGACTGAGTTCAATATTGACGCTTACGTCAAACAGGGCTCGAAAAATATTCCCTTCGAGCTGAATTTTTTCATGCCGCATTCTCTGTTCAGCTAAGTCTGATGCATAAAGAATTGGCATAGCCCGTTTCGTAATGTTTTCGATTATGCCGCGCTCACCGCCCTTTTTTCCGGGCTTGCTGGACTCGACACTCGGACGAACAAATCTTAACAATACGCGCTCGTGGTTCTTGTCACTGGTTGCATCTAATTCTTCCTGATGCTCCGCAATCTCAATTTCGGCGCGCTTTGCATCTGCCGTCGAAAACATGAGCACCGCCCTAATCTTGCGTTCCCCGTCCTCAAATGCAGCCGCCTCTAACCGCGCACTGCCTTTAGGGTCATTGGCAATTGCTTCAGTAGTTTTTAAGAAGTCAGAAAGATCGTCTTTTGAAACGTCATCGGCGCGACCGCCTGGTATGAAATATTTTGAAATTTTGTTGCGGAAATCTTCAACGAAAGTGGCAAATATTTGGATCTTGTCCATTGCATCGATAGCGACTAATCCAGCAGTGCCCAAGAGTGGAGCACTTCCTACTATCCATGCGACAAAATCAGCTTCAATGCTACCAGCTCGTACCTCTTTGACATAAAATTCACTTTCACCCTTTAGCGCAGGATATTCACGGGCAACAAATTTCTCAAACTGCGAACCAATGCCAGAAAAATGAGCAACAAAGTCAGAAAGCGCAATTGGCTGGCTATTATCCAGTTTTAGCCGAATATGTGCGCCTGTTTCTCCCATAGCCTCGTTGTAAGAAAATTTTCGCATAGCACAACTCCTAAAAGGAGCGAATTATCTGTGCTGCACACTTTGTGCGTTTGCTAAATAATGCCGGTCATTCCCGCTAAGGCGGGGAACGTAGTGATCGCAGATCAATCCATCACGTGTCGGTGCGGCTGCAAAATCCGGTGATGGACCCCCGCCTTCGCGGGGGTGACGAAGATTAAGTAAGCGCGCCCTTTTCAACTCCCCAATGAAATATAGCCCAATTGCGCCGCCTTAAACACCGTCTGGCTGCGGTTCACCGCGTCGAGCTTGATCGAGGCGTTGTGGATGTGGAACCGCACCGTCGCCCGGCTGCGCGACATGATCATGCTGATTTCCAGATCGGTCTTGCCAATCGCGGCCCAGCGCAGGCACTCCACCTCGCGCTTGGACAGGCGCGATCCCGGGGGCAGGCGCTGGATATTGCCCATCGCGTGGACATAGCTAGAAATGAATGTGCGCGCATACAGGCCAAAGGCATCGCCATAGGCCAGATAATCCTCGGCCAGGTCCACCCGGCTGCGGTCCACCGGATTGAATGTCACGGCACCAATCTGGCCAAAGGGCAGATGCACCGGCACCACGATGGCAGCGACCGTCATGGCGCGATTGGCGAAATTGTTCAGGTCAATCGCATCCAGATAGGGATTGGGCTGGCGCGTGCGATAGCCATCGGCATTCACCCAGAATGGTTCGCTTTCAAACCGGCAAGCAGAGGTAATCGGCGAATCGAGCGCGATACGGCTGTTTTTCCACCAGACCTTGTCTTCGGCGTTCCAGCCGAAAACATCGCGCGCCAATATATTGCCCTCAGCATCCACCGGCGTGCGTTTGTCGGCAATGTCATGCGCCGGGGCGACGCGCATATCGGCATTATCCATGGCGATCTTGTGCAAAGCCTCAGCGGCACGGCGCACGTCATGCGGCCCGGCAATCCGGACGGCGTCGACATTTTCTAGCGATAAAAGCTGCATCCCGCATCCTGCCCTATTTTATTTGCGCTTCTACGCTTTAGCGCAGGTTACCGCAATCATTGCTGCGCCGCGCCCTAATCTTTTAGCCTAATCTTTTGGGCAGCATGTGTAACGCCACATAGCAGCTAGACAGGTTCCGCTCGATCAGCAGTAGCTGGCGTAAATGGGTGAGGCTGCGTGAATTTCGACCTGACAGAAGACGAGGAAATGCTGAAGGCGCTCGCGGAGCGTTTTGTGGCTGATCGCTATGACATCGATCAACGGCGCAGCTATCTGGCCGAACCGGCTGGATTCTCACGCGACAATTGGAAAATTTTGGCCGAGCTGGGCCTGATCGCGGCCTTTTTCGATGAGGATAAGGGCGGGCTTGGCGTTGGCCAAACCGGTCTGATAACCTTGATGGAAGCATTGGGACGCGGCCTGGTGCTGGAACCTTTGGCAGAAAATGTTGCGTTCGCCGGTGGGCTGCTGGCCCGCATCGCGCCCGCTGATCTGCAAGACCGGCTGATCCCCGCCATCATCGCTGGTGAGACTCAGATCGCGCTGGCGCATCGTGAACATGCGGCACGGCGCAACGCCCATTGGGTGGAAACCACCGCGCGCGTGAACGGCGTCGGCTCCATCCTGAATGGCGCAAAATCATTGGTACCAGCGGCGATGACAGCGGATCATTTCCTGGTATCCGCACGCAGCAATGGTGCGGCAGGGGATTCCGATGGCGTGGCGCTGTATCTGGTTGATGCCAAGGCCGCTGGCCTGACGCTATCGCCTTGGCGGCTGGTGGATGGCACGCAGGCCGTATCGCTGACGCTGGACAATGTGCCTGCAATCGCGCTGGGCGGATCGCTGGCCGATATTGATGCGGCACAAACCGATGCGGCGTTGCTGCGCTCTGCCGAAGCTTTGGGAATTATGGAAAAGCTGTTTGCCGATACGCTGGATTATCTGCGCACCCGCCAGCAATTTGGCACCAGCTTGGGCAGTTTTCAGGCGCTGCAACACCGGATGGTGGCGCAATATGCGGTGATCGAACAGGCGCGCGGCCTGCTATATCTGGCGGCGATGAGCGATGCTGAGGATAGCGTGACACGGGCCAAGCGCATTCACGGCGCGCGCGCCTTCATTGCCGAAACCAGCGTCACTTTGGGCCATGAAATGATCCAGATGCATGGCGGCATGGGCGTGACCGACGAATTGATCATCGGCCACGGCCATAAACGCCTGTTGATGCTGTCGCGCTGGCCCGAAGAGGCCAATGCCGCGCTGGATCGTTACGCGGCGGGGTAGCTGTCGGATTGGTACCCCGACGAAAGTCGGGGCCCAGCTAAGACCTTACAACTGGACCCCGGCTTTCGCCGGGGCACAATCACTTAGCGCGTCATTTCAAACGTTACCGAAATGCTGACGCCCGCTTCGATCTGGCCCGGCTCTACCGAGGTTTTAGCCGCTGACGCATCCATCGCCTGAACCCGCATTTCCATCATCGGCACCGGACCGCTGCCCGTCACACCTTCGCTGATCTGCAACACACGCACGCCCGCATATCCGGTCATCTTGGCATAGTCTGTGGCCTGTGCCTGCGCCCGTTCAAAGGCCCGCTTGCGCGCCTGTTCCTTGACCTTTGCGTCATTCTCTAGGCCGAACCACGGGCCGTTCAAATTGGTCGCACCCGCGCCCACCATCGCATCCAGAACGCTGCCGATCTTGGCTATATCCTTCAGCCGCACCGATACCGTGTTCGACACTTCATAGCCTGTGAACAGGGGCGTATCATTTTCGCGATACTGATATTGCGCATTCAGGTTGATGCCCGCCGTCTGAATATCTTCACGCTTGATACCCTGCGCCACCAAAGTCTTGATCATCTTGTCCATGGCGACCGCGTTGATCTTCATCGCTTCGCTGGCGGTGGCCGCACGGCTTTGCACGCCGCCGCTGATATTGGCGATATCGGGCGCGGTGCGGATGCTTTCGGTCACCTGGATTTCGACCACCGGATTCTGCGCGCTGATCTGGACAGTGGCGGCCTGTGCCGCGCCGCCCGATGCTGCAATCGCCATGGTAAAGCCGGCAAGGATCGATTTATTCATGTCTATCTCCTGTGTGATGATGGCGCTGCCCCAAAACATGCTGCGGCCATCATAGGTGCGCATTAGGCACAGCCACATTACGCGCGGTTGAACATCCCGGTTCCCCACCGTTCAGGAATGCCGTACCCGCCACCGCCCTTCGCCCACTTGCCTCGCTTGCGCTTTGCCTCTAACCGCCGGGCCATGTCTCAGCCTCCTGTTCTGTCCTATGAAAATCTCGGCCTTATTCAAGGGAACGGCTGGCTGTTCCAGGGGCTGGACCTGCATATCGGCCCGCGTGATCGACTGGCGCTGATCGGCCGCAA
>JBGSTI010000516.1:0-1627 GCA_041736605.1 Sphingomonadaceae bacterium | reverse complement strand
GGGTTGTGCTGACCGCCGCCAATGGCAGCGAAGCGGTGCTGGATGAACTGATCACCGATCTGCCGCCCCAGCCGCGCCTCGACGCGCATGGGCGGCTTGTCTTTCGCTTTGGCGGCGCGCTGAAAGTGGGCGATGATGTGCGCGGCCAATTGCGCGGACGGATTGCGATTTCGGCGGATTATGATTGAGGGGTGATACCTAATCACCCCTTCCAGGTGCGGCGTTCCTCGGCGGATTTCAGCACATCATAGGCCAGTTGCAGCGCCTGAAACTGCTTGGCCGCATCGGCATCGCCGGGTTTCACATCGGGATGAACCTTTTTGGCTAAAGTCCGCCACGCTTTTTTGATGGCGTCGAAATCAGCATCCGATTCCAGCCCCAGCAATTCCAGTGCGCGCATTTCATCGCGGCTGCGGCTGCCATCGCCGGGGCCAGCCCAGCCATAATGCGCCGATTCCTTATAGCCTGAATTGTCGCTGCGTTCGCGCGATTCGCGTTCGGCGGCTTCCTCGGCGCTTAACCCTTGAAAATAATCCCAATTGGCATTGTATTCCGCAGCGTGCTTTTCGCAGAAATACCAGCGATCCGGGCTGTTGGGAGATTTGGGCGCGGGGCATTTGCCCGGCTGGTCGCAATTGTGCCGGTCACAGATTCGCACGGTCTGCGCTTCACGGCTGCTGCCATAGCTGCGCCAGCGGGGAAATCCCCAATCCATTGATCGCCCGGAACGTGACATGAGTTCGCCCTAACAAAAGCCCACGCCAGTGGCCAGCCTTGTTCGGCCTATCGCGTCATCAACAGGCTTTGCAATTGCGCGCGATAGCCCGGCTCCAGCTCTGGTAGGTCCAACGCCAGCCGCGCCCAGTAATCGGCATCCTTGCGCGACGCCATCACGCCGGTGCCGCGATCATAATTGAGCGCGGTAATCGCCCGTGACCCGGCATAGCCATCAGACGCAGCCTTGAGGCAATGATCGGTCACTTCGCCAGAGCGCCCTTGCGCGGCATAAAGCTCGCACAGCCAGTGGTCGCCCTCGATATTGCCCTTGGCCGCAATAGCGCGCAGCCTGGAATCAGCGGTGGCCAGCCGTTCAGGCGTCTGCTCGAAAGCACCCAGCGCAAAGGTGGCATAGACATGGCCCGCCTGCGATGCCTTGTCCCACAGCGTCATGGCACGGGGAATATCCTGCGCGCCAAAGCGGCCTGACCATAAGGCGTGGCCCAGATGCGATTGCGCCTTGGCGAAATTCTTGGCTGCTGCCCGTTCATACAGGCCCAGCGCCCGCGCCCGGTCGGCATCGCCCAGCGGCCCGATATCGGCGTTTTTCGCCAGAAACCAGCCCAGCTCGGTCAAGCCACTGGGATGATCCTGCGCGGCGGACCGTTCCAGCCAGGTCTTCGCCATGGCTTTGTCTTCGCGCACACCGACGCCCAGATGATACATATAGCCCAGCAGATATTGCGCCACCGGGTCGCCGCCCGCTGCTGCGATCTGCACCTGTTGCACATCGGTGTCTTTCAGCAATTCCCCAACCAGCAAAGGTTCGTCGATAGTGGCGAGCTGCTCCATGGTGAATTTGGTGATGAAACCGCTGCCGCCCACCGTGACGGCAATCGGCGGCGGGGCC
>JBGSTI010000508.1:0-6336 GCA_041736605.1 Sphingomonadaceae bacterium | reverse complement strand
AGCCCCGCCTGATGCGCCAAATCGGCCAGGCGCAGCACCTGATCATGCGGATCGGCGGACACGCCAATGGCCGACAGGTCATCATTGTCGAGGCTGGTCAGCACGGTAACCGCCACCACTTTGGTATTCACACCCGCCGCTGCCTTGGCGTCCTCCATCATCGCGCGGCCACCGGCAGCGGGGATGGTAACAATCGCGGGCTCCAGCAGGTGGATCGCCTGCATCGCGCCCGCGACGGTATTAGGAATATCGTGCAATTTCAGATCGAGGAAAATCGGCAGGCCCAGCTTGGCGATTTCGTGCACGCCATGATGGCCATGCGCGCAGAAAAATTCGAGGCCCAGTTTTACCCCGCCAATATGGCTGCGCACCTGATTGACCAGAGCCACCGCCTTATCAAGCTGGGGCACATCAACGGCAAGATAGACGGGATTCGACATGGGATCAGAAACTTTCAGACGCTGGAAAAAGTATCGGCAGAGGATGCCTTATCAAGGCTGGTCGACGAATAGGTGACCGGCGGTGTCGCCGCTTTGCCCTCCAACGTTGCGATGCGGCGCTTCATCCGCCAGCGCATGGTGCGGTGATAGAGCCACATCGGCAACAGCCCGGCCAGAAACGCAGCAATGACAAAACTGGATGCGCGGGCATTGAGAATGAATGCGCCCAGATCCAGATCAACCCGGTGTTCATTGACCACCCAGAATACCGCCAAAGCCACGGCAAAGATCACCCAGATCAACGTGCGAATGATTGTCATGGCTTTACCGGCTTCCTCTGGGCGTGTGGGTTGTTGCGGGCACGATAGGATGAAAAGGTGCGCTTGGCCAGATGGGCGAAATTTTGCCCTCTTTCATCGTCATCCCCGCGAAGGCGGGGATCCATCACCCGCCGGTGCGTCCGCCCGTTTCGGTGATGGGTTCCCGCCTGCGCGGGAACGACGAAGGATTTTTTTGGGAAGGATTACGCCCCAAAAACCCGCGCGAAAATCGTGTCGACCTGTTTAAAATGATATTCGAGATCGAATTTCTCTTCGATCTGCTGCGGGGTCAGTGCCGCGGTCACTTCGCTATCGGCTTTCAGCAGCTCAAGCAGCGACAATTCACCATCCGATTCCCACACCTTCATCGCGTTGCGTTGCACCAGACGATAGCTGTCCTCGCGGCTGACACCAGCCTGGGTAAGGGCCAGCAAAACCCGCTGTGAGTGGACAAGGCCGCCCATGCGGTCGAGATTTTTTTGCATCCGCGCCGGGTAAACCAGCAGTTTGTCGATCACGCCGGTCAGGCGGCCCAGCGCGAAATCGAGCGTGATGGTGGCATCGGGGCCGATATAGCGTTCAACCGACGAGTGCGAAATATCGCGCTCATGCCACAAAGCGACATTTTCCAGCGCGGGCATGGCATAGCCGCGCACCATGCGGGCAAGGCCGGTCAAGTTTTCGGTAAGCACCGGGTTGCGCTTGTGCGGCATGGCCGACGAGCCCTTTTGTCCCGGTGAGAAATATTCCTCGGCCTCCAGCACTTCGGTGCGCTGCAAATGGCGGACTTCGACGGCAAGGCGCTCGATGGAAGAGGCAATGACGGCCAAAGTCGAGAAATACATGGCGTGGCGATCGCGCGGGATCACCTGAGTCGAGACAGGCTCCACCGCCAGCCCCAGCCGCTCGGCAACATGCGCCTCAACCGCAGGATCGATATTGGCAAAGGTGCCAACCGCGCCCGAAATCGCGCAGGTGGCGATTTCCGCGCGCGCTGCGACCAGCCGCGCCCGGCCACGCGAAAACTCGGCATAGGCTTCGGCCATTTTCAGGCCGAACGTCACGGGTTCTGCATGGATGCCATGGCTGCGCCCGATGGTGGGCGTATATTTATGCTCCATCGCGCGGCGCTTGATCGCGGCGAGCAGCGCGTCGATATCGTCGATCAAAATGTCGGTGGCGCGGGCCAGCTGCACGGCAAAACAAGTGTCGAGCACGTCGCTGCTGGTCATGCCCTGATGCATGAAGCGCGCTTGATCGCCGACATTGTCCGCCACCCAAGTCAGGAACGCGATCACGTCATGCTTGGTCACTGCCTCGATGGCGTCGATGGCGGGCACGTCGATGGCGGGGTTGGTCGCCCACCAGTCCCACAACGCCTTGGCCGCATCCTTGGGCACCACGCCCAGATCGGCCAGCTTGTCAGTGGCATGCGCCTCGATTTCAAACCAGATGCGGAACCGGGCTTCGGGCTCCCAGATGGCGGTCATTTGCGGGCGGGAATAGCGCGGAACCATGGGCAAGGCCTTTCAGTGCGGGGCAGCACCGCCCATCAGGCGGCGCGGATTCGCCCGTGCGGCTAGCAGAGGCGATGCATAGCCGCAACAATGGGGGCGCTTTTGCTGCGAGAGGATAATCGCGCCTTGTGCTCCGGCCTGCGCCGGAGCACGTCGCTTTGCATCAGCGCGTCGCCGCCGTGGTTGTGCCCGACAGATCGGCCAGGAAACTGCGCACCCGCGCGGCGTTCACGCCCAGATCGCTTTGGCCAACGCGGCTGACCGAACGCATGTCGATGATCGACCCCCGGCCATTATCGGCGGAGCGGACGCGCAGCACGACATCATCCTTGAACCGGAACAGCGAAATGGTTTCGGTCGCTTCCAGCCGTCCGGCGGCGGGATCAACCGCGGCAACATCCCAACCGCGCGCTTCGGCCAGACGTTCGGCATCGGCAATTACCGTGGCCACCGGCTTGTTGACGCGCACCGAACGGACATCGGGATAGGCATCCTGATGGATTTGAATCCAGCGTTGCTGCGGGGTCAGGCCCGAATATTGGCTGTCCTCGCCACCGGGAATTGCGTCCCAATTATCGGCGCGCAGGGTGAGCGTTTCGAACATGGGCGGGTTGGCAAGGTCGGTCGATACGTCATGAATGGCCGGCACCGAAAAGCCCTTGGCCGCAACGCTGAGCATATAGCCCGAATAGAGCAAAGACGCGGCGAGGCCGACCCACAGCATCGGGCGTTTCAGCGATGCGCCCTTGCGCTTGGCAATGATGATCAGAATGATGGCCAGCAGCACGCCAACAATCGCCGCGATCACCGAAAACATCAGTTGCTGAATACCCATGCGGAAATCCCATAGGCCCATGCCCGACCCAAAGGCCGCAAAAAGGCCCCAGATCGCGCTGCCCACGCCAAGGACCAGCACCACCCAAGCGGCATAGTCGCGACTGCGTGTTGGCGCAGGTGCTGGCGCTACTGGATCGATTGCGGGTTCGGTGATCGGATCGGTCATGGATGAAGGCTCCCCTGAATTTGGATACATGTCTTGCGGGCTTTACGTTTAAGGGCAAGCGTTGGTTGCGTGGGGGCTGTAGATTTGACGTTCAATCAAATCACCCCCTTGGCCTTGAGCGACACATGCCCCTGTGTGCCGATGATGATATGATCATGCACCGAAATGCCGAGTAACCGCCCGGCCTCAATGATGTTGCGTGTAATCGCGATGTCCTGCCGCGATGGTTCCGGGCTGCCGCTGGGGTGATTGTGGACCAAGATCAAGGCCGCCGCGCCCACATCCAGCCCGCGCCGAATGATCTCGCGCGGATAGACTTGCGCCTGATCCAGCGATCCGTCGCCCATATGATAATCGCTGATCAGCATATTCTTGCTGTTAAGATACAGCACGCGCACACGTTCGCGTTTCAGGTGCGCCATATCGATGGTCAGATAGTCAATCAGCGCCTGCCAGCTGGATAGCACCGGCGCTTCGCTCGCCCTTTGCTGGGCCATGCGCTTGGCGGCGATTTCGACGATCTTGATCGCGGCGGTGCTGGTTTCGCCCATGCCGCTTTGCGCGTTCAGGCTGTCTGCAGGTGCGGCCAGTACAGCGGACAAAGTGCCGAAACGGGCGAGCAATTGCTTGGCCAGCCCCTTGGTATCGCGGCGCGGAATGGCGAGAGCGAGAAGATATTCGAGAATTTCATGATCGTGCACTGCATCAACGCCGCCCGCCAAAATTCGCCCACGCAACCGGGCGCGATGGCCGCTGCCATCATGGCGCTGTTCACTTGTGCCGCTTTCTTCGCTGTCCATCGGACCGCTCCTGTTTTCGGCAGAGGGAACTGCCCACCGCCTGACCCGTTTTTACGTTCAGTATACCGGGCTGGATATTGTCTTTGCCCGCCAGCCAGCGCAAGAGGTGGTTATGCAGGATGACGCGCAATCCAGCGACCCCACGCTGCGCAAAAGTTGGGGCACAAGGGTGGTGCGCACAGTCGTCTGGCTGCTGGCGCTTGTGCTGTTTATCGCGCTGATCGCATTCAGCCAGCGCCGCGAAATTGCCGACAATCTGATCGCTGACGAGCTGGAAAAGCGCGATATTCCCGCGACCTACAAGGTTGAGGATATTGGCCCCCGCCGCCAGATTTTGCGCGATATGGTGATTGGCGATCCTGCCAATCCCGATCTGGTGATCGAACAAGCCATTGTCGATCTCGATCTGCGGCTCGGCACGCCCTATGTTGAAAAGATCATTCTAAAAGGCGCGCGGGCCTATGGGCGGCAGATTGTCGGCCCGGATGGCAAGCCGCGCATCAGCTTTGGCGCGCTTGATCCCTATATCTATACCGATAGCACAGAGCCATTTTCGCTGCCCGATCTGGCGTTACAGATCGTTGATGGCCGCGCCTTGCTGTCCACCCAATATGGCTTGATTGCGGCCAAGATTGATGGCGATGGCAATCTGGCGCAATCCTATGACGCGACCTTGGCCGTGGTGGCGCGCGATGTGGCGGGTGCTGGCTGCGCAGCCAAGGATGCCAGCCTGTTTGGCCAGATCAAGGTCCGCAACCAGCGGCCGGAATTTGCCGGGCCGCTGCGTTGGCAGGCGCTGGCTTGCGCTGCTCAAAATGCCAGCATGGGTGCGGGCGATGTGCAATTGGCGCTGGGCGCGGATGCGGCGTTGGAGGCTTTCACGGCCAAGATGGATGGCCGCACCAGCGATGCCAAGGCCGCTGGCTTTGCCGCGCGTCAGGCGGTGCTGCATGGTGATCTGGCCTATGCCAAGGGCGTGCTGAAAGGGCCGGTGGCGCTGGGTCTGACCGGGCTGGGCGATGGCGCGTCACAACTGGGCCGGGCAGGCATTGCCGGGGAGTTGACCGTTGAGCCAGAGGCTGCGCGCTATGCCCTTACCGGTGATGCCGTGGCGCAAGATATTCGCGTTCCTGACCAAATGTGGCAATCGCTGGAGCCTGCGCGCCGCGCAAGTGCCGATAATTTGGCGGGGCCATTGCTTGACCGTGCTGTTCCTGCACTGCGTCGTGCGATGACTGGCAGCAATGGCGCTGCGCAATTTTCCGCCAGCCTGACCGGAGAGCGATTGGCGCTGTTGGTGCCAAAGGCGGGACTGACCAGCAAAGCGGGTGAGCGGCTGTTGGCAATTGATGCGCTGTCTTTCACCCAAGGCGGGCGTTTGGGGTCCAGCCTGCAGGGGCGCTTTGCCCTGCAAGGGCGCGATTTGCCCAGTCTGTCAGGCGATTTCCGCACATCGGATCGCGGCGGCGCGGCGGGGCGGCTGGTGATGCTGCCCTATCAGGCGGGCGATTCGCGGTTGGCTATTCCGGCGATGATGGTGGCGCTCGACAAATCGGGCGCGCTCGGCTTTTCGGGTCGGATCGCGGCCAGTGGCAAGCTGCCCGGCGGTTTTGTTGAAGGGCTGGACGCGCCAGTCACGGGCAATTGGTCGCCGCGCGCCGGTCTCGCGCTCTATCGTGCCTGCACCGATCTGCGCTTTGCCAGCCTGCGTCTCGCCAGCCTGAACCTTGATAATCAGGCGCTGCGCCTATGTCCGCCCACGGGTCGTTCTATTGTGCAAAACGGCCCCGGCGGCTTGCGAATCGCGGCGGGCATCCCGGCCATGGCGCTGAAAGGCCGGGTGGGCGATACGCCGCTGAACCTGACGGGCAAAGCGGTGGGCCTTGCCTGGCCGGGGCAGTTGGTTGCCAATGATGTGGCGGTGACATTGGGCCAACCCGACAGCCAGACAGTGATGCAAATCGCCCGTCTGGATGCGGTCATCACCGGCCAAGGCGCAGTCAGTGGCCGCTTTTCCGGTGGACTGGGGACCATCGGCGCTGTGCCGCTGAACCTCACGGAGATCGACGCCAATCTGCTCTATCGAGATTCGGTGCTGACATTGGACAATGCGTTGCTGACGGTAAGCGACCGGGCCGAAACTGCGCGTTTCATGCCCATGAAGGGCCGTGAAGGGACGCTGCGCTTTGCCGATAATGTCATCACCGCGCAGATCGCCTTGCGCGAACCGCGCACCGACCGGATCATCAGCGGCGT
>JBGSTI010000503.1:0-4261 GCA_041736605.1 Sphingomonadaceae bacterium | reverse complement strand
CGTTATCTCAATGCCACCGCCACCATCGACCGGCTGCTGGATGCAGGCGCGATCCCGGTGATCAACGAAAATGACAGCGTCGCGACCGAGGAAATCCGCTTTGGCGATAATGATCGGCTGGCGGCGCGCATTGGCCAGGCGGCGCGGGCGCAGGGCGTCATCCTGCTGTCCGATGTCGATGGTCTTTATGATCGCCACCCGCGCGATCCGGCCGCCTTGCTGATCGACCGGGTCGATGGTGTCACCCCGGCGATCCGCGCCATGGCCGATGGCACGACGACGTCCGGCATGGGATCGGGCGGCATGCTGTCGAAACTGCAAGCCGCCGAAATCGCCGAAATGGCGGGCATTCGCCTGGCCATTTGTCAGGGACAGATTGACCATCCCCTCACCCGCTGGGCCGAAACCGGCATCGGCACCGTGTTTCACCCCCGCCGTCAGGGCAATGCGCGCAAGGCGTGGCTGGGCGGTCGCTTGCGGCTAAAGGGCAGCATTACCGTGGATGCAGGCGCGGCACGCGCGTTGGTCGATGGCTCCAGCCTGTTGCCCGCTGGCGTGACAGCGGTAGAGGGCACATTCCTGCGCGGCGATGCGATTGCGATCCTGGATCTGGATGGCAACCGGCTGGGCCAGGGCCTCGCCGAATATGACGCGCTCGATTGCGTGCGCGTGATGGGTCGGCATTCCAGCGAGCTTGAGGCGCTATTGGGCCATGCGCCGCGCCGCGCGATTGTGCACCGCGATCAGATGGTTTTGCTGTGAGCAAGATATTGGCGCTGACCGGCGCGACGGGTTTCGTCGGCGGGCATGTGCTGAATGAGGCATTGGCATCCGGCTATCAAGTGCGGGCGCTGGCCCGCCGTGATCAGCCTGCGTGTGATGGCGTGACGTGGATCAGGGGCGATCTGGCTGATCATGCCGCCTTGGCGAATCTGTGCGCGGGCGCAGACGCGGTGCTGCATATCGCTGGCGTGGTCAATGCACCCGATGCGGCGGGGTTTGAGGCGGGCAATGTCACGGGCACGACAAATGTCGTGGCGGCAGCCAAAGTGGCGGGCGTGCCGCGCTTCGTCCATGTCTCGTCGCTATCAGCGCGCGAACCCGATCTGTCGCAATATGGCGGGTCAAAGGCACGGGCCGAGGCGGTGATCGCGGCCAGCGGGCTGGATTGGACGATGGTGCGTCCGCCCGCGATTTACGGCCCTGGCGACACCGAAATGCTCGATTTGTTCAAGGCAGCGAAGCTGGGCCTCATCCCCCTGCCCCCACATGGACGCCTGTCGGTGATCCACGCCGCCGATCTGGCGCAGCTGCTAGTGGCGCTGGCGGTGCCGCGCGCGGACGTGGCAGGCAAGATTTTCGAGGCAGATGATGGCCAGCCCGGCGGCTGGACGCATATAGGCTTTGCCCATGCGTTGGGCGCCGCCTTTGACAAAAAGGTCTGGCCCTTGTCGCTGCCCGCGTCGCTAATCGCTCTCGGCGCAAAGATAGATGGCTGGCTGCGCGGCAAAAAGGCCAAGCTGACGGCTGATCGCGCCGCTTATTTCTGCCATCCCGATTGGGTAATCGACGATATGGCGCGCCCGCCCGCCGATCTTTGGGTGCCGCAGATTGATACGCTGGACGGAGTTAAGGACACGGCGGATTGGTATCGGGCCAAGGGCTGGATTTAAATCCCTGCTCGTCAAGTTCAGCATGACGATTGGTGGCCCTAAAACGGCGATCCCACCAGCGTTTCGTACAAAAAGCTGCCGAATGTCAGCGCCAAACCGCCCAGAAACAGGCGATAGGCCGCGCCCAGAAAGCGGTATTTCTTGTGCTGCAACACCATGCCATTCTGGTGGACATCGCGCAGCATGGTGCGGAATACCGTTTCATCACTGTGCAATTGCGCGATGATGCTATCGGCAAATTCGGTCTCATCCATATGGCTGAACACGCCGAAAAACAGGATATTGGGATTGGCCGGGGCCTTGCCATTGATCGATGGCAGAATCGCAAACACCGCGCACATGGCCGACAGGAACGAAAACAGCGCCAGCACGCTTAATGACAAAGTGAACGCCCCCGAACGCGCTTGGCTGACCGAGATGGTGAATACCACAAAAGTCGCGCCCATCAGGATGCTGGCCTTTTGATCGGCCATCTGGCTGAGCGCCAGATTGACCTGCGTCGCAGTGCGCACCAGATGGATAGCATGATTGGAAAATGGCGGTTTTTCCGCAATATCGGTCTTGTCGGTCACAGGCCCCTCCGTTACGGAATCATGACACAGGGCAGGCAGGGTTGACAAGCATCCATAAAACGCCCCTTTTGCGCCGCAATTGCCTGTCATATCACAGGCATCAAAGACCAACTTTTCAAGAAAGATATCCCGATGGATCGCGCCCAGTTGCAGCAGCGGATTTATGACCTGATCGCCCCGTTCAACAAGAAAGGCGTCGACTTAAGCGATGCCACCAGCTTTGCCGGGGATCTGGAATGGGACAGCCTGACGGTGATGGATTTCGTAGCCGAGGTGGAAGACGCTTTCGATATCGTCATCACCATGAACATGCAGGCGGAAATCGAAAATGTCGGCCAGCTGGTCGACGCGGTTTCGAAACTGGCGGAATAAGCCCGCCCCATGCTGACCAATATCAAGGCCCATCCATGACCGATCTGTTTTCCAAATTCGATGCGCTGATCAAACAGCGTGAAGACCTGTTGTCCACCGGCGTCACCGATCCGTTCAGTCTGGTGATGGAAAAGGTGCTCTCTCCCACCGTCGCGATCTGCAACGGGCGCGAGACGATCTTGCTGGGCACCTATAATTATATGGGTATGACGTTCGACAAGGACGTTATCGCGGCGGGCAAACAGGCGTTTGACGATTTCGGCGCAGGCACCACGGGCAGCCGCGTTTTGAACGGCACTTTCTTTCACCACCGCGATGTCGAAGCGGCGTTGCGCGATTTTTATGCCATGGATCATGCCATGGTGTTTTCCACCGGCTATCAGGCCAATCTGGGCATTATCAGCACGATTGCGGGCAAGGGTGATTATATCATCCTGGATATCGACAGCCATGCCAGCATCTGGGACGGCTGCGCGATGGGCAATGCCGAAGTGGTGCCGTTCAAGCATAATGACGTCGACGCGCTGGAAAAGCGGCTGAAGCGCCTGCCCGCTGATGCGGGCAAGCTGGTGGTGCTGGAGGGCGTATATTCGATGCTGGGCGACATTGCGCCGTTGAAGGATATGGTACGCATCGCCAAGGAAAATGGCGCGATGGTGCTGGTTGATGAGGCGCATTCGATGGGCTTTATCGGTGAAAACGGGCGCGGCGTGGCCGAGGCGCAGGGCGTGATGGATGATGTCGATTTCATCATCGGCACGTTCAGCAAAAGCGTGGGCACCGTGGGCGGTTTCTGTGTGTCAAACCATCCCAAGTTCGAAATCATGCGGCTGGTCTGCCGCCCCTATGTGTTCACCGCCGCGCTGCCGCCCAGCGTGATGGCGTCCAGCGCGGTTTCAATCCGCAAGCTGATGCGCAATGCCGATAAGCGCACGCATTTATGGGAAAATTCCAAGACGCTGCATAAGGGCCTGCGCGACCGGGGCTTCCAATTGGGCACACAGGAGCCGCAAAGCGCGATCATCGCCGTGATCATGCCAGATCTGGAAAAGGGCGCGATGATGTGGGAGGCGCTGCTGGCCGAAGGGCTGTATGTGAACCTCGCCCGTCCGCCTGCAACCCCTGCGGGCATGACGCTGCTGCGTTGTTCGCTGTGCGCTGAACATTCTGCCGAACAGGTGCAAACCATTTTGGGAATGTTTGAACGCGCCGGAAAGGCCGTGGGGATCATCTGACCCTTATGGTCGCCTGCATGCCCCATGGGCAAAGCCGATGATCCATCGCAGCCTGTGGACCTTTGCCGGATTCATGGCCTTGGGGCTGGGTGGCATCGGTATTATCCTGCCGTTATTGCCGACGGTGCCATTCGTGATTTTGGCGGCATTCTGCTTTGCACGCGGATCACCCCGGCTGGAGGCGTGGCTGATCGAGCATCGCCAGTTCGGCCCGCATATCCGCGCCTGGCGCGAACGCGGTGCCGTGAGCCGCAAGGGCAAATGGGCGGCGACATTGGCCTTTGCGGTGTCGATTGGCGTGGCGCTGGCGTTTATCGCCTGGCCATGGAGCCTGACGCCGGTGGCGGCAGCGCTGATTACCGGCACTTGGCTATGGCGACGGCCGGTATAAACCTTTTTCACCCCTCCC
>JBGSTI010000458.1:0-2673 GCA_041736605.1 Sphingomonadaceae bacterium | reverse complement strand
GCTGATCACGCCATCGGGCTTGGGATAATTGATCTTGGGATAGAGATCGGCACGGCCCAAGGACTCATGATCAGGATGGTGCTTCATGCTGATCGGCAGACCGATTTTCAACGTGCGCATCCACATGTCGATCCCGGCCAGCATCGTGCCGTAATCGCCACCGAATTTGGCAATAGCGGGCTGGGCATTCTGCACCAGCTTCAGCTCCTTGGCGATCCAGCTATCGTTGAGATTGGCCTGATAGTCGGCCACTTCGTCATGCGCGCGGCCCGCTGCAATGGCGGCGGCAACGCTGTCTGCGGCCAGCATGCCCGATTTCATCGCCGTATGGCTGCCCTTGATGCGCGGCACGTTAACAAAGCCTGCCGAACAGCCGATCAGCGCGCCACCGGCAAAGGCCAATTTGGGGATGGACTGCCAGCCGCCCTCATTAATCGCCCGCGCGCCATAGGAAACGCGCTTGCCGCCTTCTAGGATCTTGCGAATCTCGGGATGCTGCTTCCACCGCTGGAATTCCTCAAACGGGAAAAGATGCGGATTCTTGTAATCCAGCGCGACAACAAAGCCCAAAGCAACCTGGTTATTTGCCTGATGATACAGGAAGCCCCCGCCCCAGCTTTCGCTTTCCGACATAGGCCAGCCCTGGGTGTGGATCACACGGCCCGGCTCGTGCTTGGCGGGATCAATGTCCCACAATTCCTTCATGCCAAGGCCGTAAACTTGCGGCTGGCAATCTGCTTCCAGATTGTACTTTGCCTTTAACTGCTTTGTCAGATGGCCACGCGCCCCTTCGGCAAACAGCGTGTATTTGGCGTGCAGTTCCATGCCGGGCTGATAATCGCCCTTTTTCTCGCCATCGCGGCCAATGCCCATGTCACCGGTGGCAACGCCCTTGACCGAGCCATCATCGTTGAACAGGATTTCCGCTGCCGGAAAGCCTGGGAAAATCTCGACGCCCAGTTCTTCGGCTTTGCTGCCCAGCCAGCGGCACAGATTGCCAAGACTGCCCGTATAAGTGCCCTTATTGTGCATCCAGCCGGGGGTCAGAATATGGGGGATCGAAAAATGGCCCTTGGCCGACAGCACCCAGTGATGATTTTCGGTCACTTCAACTTCGGCCATCGGGCAACCATCGCTTTTCCAATCGGGCAGCAATTCGTCGATTGCCTTGGGATCGAACACTGCGCCAGACAGGATATGCGCACCCACTTCTGAACCTTTTTCCAGAACGCACACCGCCAGATCGGCGTTGATCTGTTTCAGCCGGATTGCCGCAGACAGGCCTGCTGGCCCGCCGCCGACAATCACAACGTCATATGGCATGGATTCGCGTTCGCTCATGGCATCTTCCCTGATTGCGTTTGCCCGAATTGCGGGCTTGCTGCGTCTTTCAAAAGGTTGCGATAAACATTGCAGCGCACTTGACAAGCCCCGAAAATCAGGGGGAGGACAGGAAGCATGGCGCAACCACAAAATGATACCGATCCCTTGACCGCCGAATGGCAGAGCCTTGTCCGCTGGTGGCAGGATGCTGGCGTGGACGGCGACTTTCATGACGAGGCCCAGCCATGGCTGACGGCGGAACGTCCTGAGGCTGCAACAGCCGATGCGGCACCAGCGCCTGAGCCCGAATTTGAAGCCCCGCCAAAGCCGACCGCCGCCCCAGTCATCGACCGATCCCCGCAGTGGAAAAGCGGCGCGGTTGCGGCGCAATCCCCCATATTCACAGGGGAACTGCCGCAGGATATGACGTCATGGCGGCAATTCTGGCTGAATGAACCGGCGCTGTCCGTGGGCGGCAGCGAGGCGCGCGCTGCGCCCTTTGGGCCTGATCGCCCCGATCTGCTGATCCTCGCCGCCGTGCCGTCGCTGGCGTCAAACCATCCCATATTAGATGACGCCGAAGCCGCGTTGATGGCGAAATTCCATGCCGCCGCGCAAATGCCGATAGAGTCCACGCTCTATGCCGCCTTGGTGCCGCAGCGACTCGAAGCGCCTGATTTTGCCGCGCTGCGTGGTCAGGGTTTCGGTGCGCTGGCACGGCATCTGGTGGGGCTTGCACGGCCCCGTGCGCTGATGGTTCTAGGCAATGACGTCACTTTGACGCTTCACGACCACAACCCGCCGAATAGTCCTGCCAATTTACGCGATTTTAACCATGAAGGGCTGACCATCCCCATGATGACCGGTTTTGCCCTGCGTGCGCTGCTCCGCCAGCCTGCGCTCAAGGCGAAATTCTGGTCTGACTGGCTGGATTTACGACAAAGGGCAGGCCTGTGACCGCAAAGATTGCACATTTTTCAAAGCTGTTGGCAGGGGCAACGATCATCGCCAGCGCGGCGATCATCCCCGCTACTCCTGCCATGGCCAATGCCAGCGCCGAATATTATCAGACCCGGCTGAGCAAAAGCGATCTGCCGCAAGTGCTGAGCGCCGATGAGCGCGACTATTACCGCTCGCTGTTTCAGGCGATCCGGGGCGAGAATTGGGCGAAAGTCGCCAAGCTTTTTGAAGAACGCAAATCAGGCCCGTTGCACGCCATGGCCCGCGCCGAATATTATCTGGCCGCCACCTCGCCCAAGGCAGAACTCTCCTCGCTGACCAGCCTGCTCAACGACGCACCCGATTTGCCGCAGGGCCAGCAATTGGCCCGGCTAGCCGAACGCCGGGGCG
>JBGSTI010000451.1:0-4081 GCA_041736605.1 Sphingomonadaceae bacterium | reverse complement strand
CCAGACCAGATTGACCTCGGCATGGCCGATTCCAGGCACGCTGCCAACCTGAAGCTCAACCTCGCCGGGCATCGATTCGGCCACCGGGCAATGCGGCGTCGTCAACGTCATCTGCACAGTGGCATGGCCATCCTCGGTCACGTCGACGCCATAGATCAGGCCCAGATCATAGATGTTGACCGGAATTTCCGGATCGAAAATGCCTTTCAGCACCTCGATGACGGCGTCATAGAGCGCGCCGCCGGGTTCCGCCGGGCTGGCGGCCACGGGTTTGGCGGCCAGAAAGCCTTCCAGATAATCCTTCTTGCGGTCCAGCTTTCCCGCCGGAGTTTCGCTGTCGGTGATATCCGCGACACGCGCCTTGGGCGGCTTTGCCACTGCATCGACTTCTTCGATTTTGATCTGTTCGTTCATCGCCATTCTCACCCGAAAATCCGTTGCACGCGGTCCAGCCCGCGCACCAAAGCTGCCACATCGCCCGCATCGCTATACACGCCGAAACTGGCGCGTGCCGTCGCCGCTACGCCCAGATGCGTCATCAGCGGTTGGGCACAATGATGCCCGGCGCGGATGGCGACGCCCTCTTCGTCCAATATTGTGCCGATGTCATGCGGATGCACGCCCTGCATCGCAAAAGACACAATCCCCGCCGATTTATCAGGGCCAAATAGCGTGATTGAATTGAACCCGCGTAGCGCCTCGCGCGTCTGCCGCGCCAGTTCGGCCTCATGCGCAAAGATATTCTCAACGCCAATCGCATCGACATAATCAATGGCAGCGTGCAGGCCAATGGCCTCGATGATCATGGGCGTTCCCGCCTCAAACCGCGCGGGGGCGGGGGCATAGGTGGTTTTTTCAAACGTCACCTTATCAATCATCGCGCCGCCGCCCTGCCATGGCGGCATGGAATCGAGCGTTTCGGCGCTGGCCCACAGCACGCCAATGCCGGTTGGCCCATAAAGCTTGTGGCCAGAGAAGACATAGAAATCACAGCCAAGTTCAGCCATGTTCAGCCGCATGCGCGGTGCGGCCTGACAGCCATCAAGCAACAGCTTTGCGCCCACCTTATGCGCTGCCTTTGCCGCACGTTTGACGCCCAGGATCGAGCCCAGCACATTGGAGACATGCGCCAATGCGACCAGCTTGTGCGCAGGCGTCAGATTTGCTTCCAACCAGTCGAGATCGATCAGGCCATCGTGGGTCAACGGGCACACATCGATATGCGCGCCGACCTTTTCGGCCAGCATCTGCCACGGCACGATATTGCTATGATGCTCCAACTGGCTCAGCATGATGCGGTCGCCGGGGCCGATATTGGCAGGCCCCCAGCTTTGCGCCACCAGATTGATCGCCTCTGTCGCGCCGCGCACAAACACGATTTCGCTGGCGGAGGTTGCGCCGATAAACTGCGCTACGCGCTCGCGCACAGCCTCAAACGCCACCGTCATATTGGCGGATCGCGCATAGACGCCGCGATGCACCGTCGCATAATCTGCGCCGCCTGCACGCATCATCGCGTCGAGCACGACTTGCGGCTTTTGCGCCGTCGCGCCGGTGTCGAGATAGTGCCAGTTATTGGCAAGGCCTGGGAAATCGGCGCGCAATACCTCCCCGGAACGGGGAGGGTGACCATCCGCAGGATGGTGGAGGGGCAGGTGCGTGGGGGTGGACACAGCATCAGGCGATAGCGCCTGTACCCCTCCACCAGCTTCGCTGGTCCCCCTCCCCGTTCCAGGGAGGTCTTGCGAAAGCCCACTCACACCAATTCCCCCAGCCGGTCCAGCGCCATCGCCTGCAACCGCTCTTCCTCTTCAGCCCCGGCAAACACTTCGGCGACAAACGCCTGCAGCATTAGCCTCTTGGCCTGCGCCGGAGACAGTCCGCGCGATTCGAGGTAAAACAGCCCCATGGCGTCCAACTCGCCAATCGCGCAGCCATGCGCGCATTTGACGTCATCGGCATAGATTTCGAGTTCAGGCTTGGCATTGGCGGTGGCCGTGCGATCCAGCAGCATGGCGCGCACCGATTGCACGCTATCGGTCTGTTGCGCATCACGGGCGACCGCAACTTTGCCCAGATAGGTGCCGGTGGCTGTGCCCGCCAATACCGAGCGCACAATCTGGCTGGATGTTGCGCCGGGTTCGGCATGGGTGACCGTTGTTACGATTTCTAAATTCTGCGATCCGCCACCAATCTGCGCCGCGCCGAGTTTAAAATCCGCGCCCTCATGGCACGTGACATTCAGCTCCACCCGCCCATAATCGCCGCCGATATTGAGCACATGGATGGCAGCCGTCGCGCCCTTGCCAATGGCGATATCGAGTTGGTGAATAGTGCCGCTGTCCTGCACAATTGTTCGTTGGAAATGGCCACCCGCAGGCACAACAATTGCCTCGGCGGCAGGCAAGGGCCAAGCCCGCGCCAGCGCATCCAGATCCGAATAACGAAAGGCCTCGTCTCTACGAGTGGGCAAGGCAGTCATAACGCAACAGCCTTTGCGCTCTCTGCAAACTCTGCGTCTCTGCGCGAAACCAAAGCACCGCAGGTTTCACGCAGAGGCGCAGAGAAGGCGCGAAGACCGCAGAGAAATGATTGGCCTGCGGCGCTCACGCTGCGACCTCGGCATAGCCATGTTCTTCCAGTTCCAGCGCCAGTTCCGGCCCGCCGGTGCGGGTGATCCGGCCATCGGCTAGCACATGCACAAAGTCGGGCTTCACATAATCGAGCAGTCGCTGATAATGGGTAATCAGCAGCACGGCCTTATCAGGGCGACGCATGATGCGGTTAATGCCATCGCCGACCACGCGCAGCGCGTCGATATCCAGCCCGCTATCGGTCTCGTCCAGGATCGCGAGCGCGGGATTGAGAATGCCCATCTGCACCATTTCGTTGCGCTTTTTCTCACCGCCCGAAAAGCCGACATTTACTGGGCGCTTGAGCATGTCCATGCTCATCCCCATGGCATCGGCCTGTGCCCGCGCGATTTTGAGGAAATCGCCGCCCGACAAGGGCTCTTCACCGCGCAGCTTGCGCTGCGCGTTCAGGGCCTCGCGCAGGAACTGGACGTTCGACACGCCGGGGATTTCGACCGGATATTGAAAGCCAAGGAACAGGCCAGCAGCGGCGCGCTCATGGGGTTCGAGGGACAGGAGGTCTTCACCCTGGAACGACACCGTGCCATCGGTCACCTCATATCCGGGTCGTCCGCCCAGCGTATAGGTAAGCGTCGATTTGCCAGCGCCGTTCGGCCCCATGATCGCGTGGATTTCGCCTGCATTGATGGTGAGCGACAGGCCCTTGAGGATCGGCTTGTCAGCGACCGTGGCGTGGAGGTTATTAATTTGGAGCATTGTTATCTCTGTATAAAATTGGGGGCGGTTCCGGACAAAGCCAGTATGGGAATAAAGATAATCGGCCATGCCAGAACAAACCATATGAGCCAGAATCTAAACGGTGATTCAGTCCGTATTGCGGGCCATTTGCTGCCATTCAATTTGCGGCGCCAATAGGGATATTGCCCGGTCCAGGCCGCCCGCAGATGAATGGCCATGAGGTAGAGCCAAATGATCCCGACAAGTGTGATCCAGAAGTAAGTGAGGGCATCAGAAAAGCTGGTCATATATTGACCTTTCGAACATTCTCGGAATTGTTCAGCACTTCATAAAGCCCCTCCCCATCAGGGGAGGGGTTGGGGTGGGGGCTGTAACGTGCTGTCCGCCCAATAGCGGCGGCGCGCACGGCCTCCAGCACCCCTTCAACAATGCTCATCACATCGGCGTTCGTCACCCGCAGTACCAGAAATCCGAACTGCGCCAGAACATCATCGCGCAGCCGATCCTTGCCCTCATCATGGGTGTCGCCATCCACCTCGACGATCAAGGCCCGCGCAGGACAAAGGAAATCGGCGATATAGGGGCCAACCACATGCTGTCTGCGGAATTTCAGGCCATCAAGTTGGCTGTTCGACAGATGCCGCCATAGGCGCTTTTCCGGTTCGGTCGGGTTGCGACGCATGTCTTTGGCGCGGCTTTGCAGCCACTCGATCTGGGCGATGGACATCCCCCACCCCAAACCCCTCCCC
>JBGSTI010000446.1:0-4210 GCA_041736605.1 Sphingomonadaceae bacterium | reverse complement strand
CCAGACCAGGCCGGGGCGCAATTCGCGGGTCGTGACGCTGGTCGCGGGCCAGCCCGATGGCGCCGTGCGCGCACCGTTCAGCGCCACCACTGCCGCGCCCAGATACTCACCCAGATCGCCCAATTTCGGCCCGTCCATGGCAATCGCGATGGTTCCGCCGTTAAGGGGCACGCGCTGGCCCGGCATCAGATCGGTCATGCGGCGTTCTCCCCCTCGCAAGAAATATCCTGTCGCCGCCGTGCAACATAGCTGATGGTGCGCGTGGCGACCAGAGCGCCCGATTGCGGCACCGGCGGTGCATCGCCATCGGGCAGGCCCAGCAGATTGGCGACCATGATCCATGGCAGGTTGATGCCGGCATGGCGCGTCCATGCACAGCCACCGCTCATCCGCGTGTTGATTTCCAGCAGGCACAATTCGCTATTGCTGATGTCGGTCGCCTTGCACTGCACATTGATCAGGCCGGACAGGCCGAACGCGGCGATGGCTTTGCGCGCGATATCAAATTCCGGGCCGTCGGTTCCCAATATCTGCGCGCGGCCCGCCTTGCAGCGCGATACGCCTGCGATCAGCGCGCCGTTGCGGCACACGCAATCGACGCTCCATTCTAGGCCCGCCAGATGCTGCATCACCAGCAGGCGCGATGGCTGGCCTTTGGCCGCAGCTTCGGTGAGGGCGCCGCGGATAATGCTGGGAGCTATGCGGTGGCTATCGGGGTTCATCAGAGTGGAAAATAGCGGCTGATCGTCGCGCAGCAGCCAGAAACCATGGCCAAACACGCCCTCTGGCGGTTTGATACAAGGGGCATGCCCCAAGGCCCGCACCTGCGTCAGGGCGGCGTCAAATTCAGCGACTCCCTGAATTTCGCGGGTCCACGCCATGGGCAGGCCAGCAGCCAAAGCTGCGTCATAAAAGCGCGCCTTATCCTCGATCAGGCGCAGCGTATCGCCATCGGCCGGGGCGAACACTCTTGTGCCGATGGCGGCAAATTGTTCGGCATGGTCGATCAGCATCGACCGGCGTTTTTGCGCGATGAAATGGGTAACGCGATGCTGACGGCACTGTGCGAGGCACCAGTCCAGATAGGCCGGATCATCCAGATCGCGTGGTTCAAGGATGGCGATATCGGCAAAATGCAGCGCCGGTCCATCTGGGTCGCGGTGCGAAGCGACGATAGTGATCGGATGGGTCCCGCGCGCTTCGCGGATCATCTCGATGGCATCGGCGATCGAGGAAAAGCCGTGGTTGAAAAAGAGGACCGCCATGCGGGGACGCTTTCTGTGGCGGGTGGTCAGGAAATTCCCCTCCCCGAAAAGGGGAGGGGCTTTCGTATTCAAATTATCAGATATTCACGCCGAACGAGCGGGCAAGCGGGGCCAGACCACCGGCAAAGCCCTGGCCAATGGCCTTGAACTTCCATTCGGCTCCATGGCGATACAGCTCGCCAAAGATCATCGCGGTTTCGGTCGATGCGTCTTCCGAAAGGTCATAGCGCGCGATTTCGGTGCCACCGGCTTCGTTGACGACGCGGATGAACGCGTTCGACACCATGCCGAAATTCTGGCGACGCGCGTCAGCTTCGTGAATGGTGACAGCAAAGCTGAGCTTGGAAACATCGGCGGGCAGGCTGGCCAGGTTTACCTTGACCACTTCGTCATCGCCATCGCCTTCGCCCGTGGTGTTGTCACCCATATGTTCGACAGTGCCATTGGCACCCAGCTTGTTGTTATAAAAGATAAAGTCCGCGTCGCTGCGCACCTTGCCACCTTCATTCTGGATGAAGATCGAGGCATCGAGATCGAAATCCGCGCCATCGGTTACGCGCGTGTCCCAGCCCAGGCCGACGCGAATTGCGGTAAGGCCGGGGGCTTCTTTGGAAAGGCTTACATTGCCGCCTTTGGAAAGGGATACTGCCATTTAACGTCTCCTGTTTGGGTTTGGGCCCTGGATAGGGGGAGGCCCGTTTCAAATCTGTAAATCGGGCCGATCAGCCGACATTGACGCCAAAATTGCGTGCCATCGCCGCCAGACCGCCCTGGAAACCCTGGCCAACGGCGCGGAATTTCCATTCACCATTGTGGCGATAGACCTCGCCAAATACCATGGCGGTTTCGGTGGATGCGTCCTCGGTTAAGTCGTACCGTGCAATTTCACGGCCCGTTGCATCATTGACGACGCGAATGAAGGCGTTGGATACCATGCCGAAATTCTGGCGGCGCGCGTCTGCCTCGTGGATGGTGGCCGCGACCGAGATTTTCTGCACATCGGCAGGCACAGCGGCCAGATTGACCTTCACGGCTTCATCATCGCCATCGCCTTCGCCAGTCAGATTGTCGCCAGTATGCTCCACCGATCCATCGGCCGAGCGTAGCTGGTTGTAGAAAATGAAATCGGCGTCAGAGCGGACTTTGTCTCCGGTCGCGAGCAGGAAGGCGCTGGCATCAAGGTCAAAATCCGCACCATCGGTGGACCGCGTATCCCAACCCAGACCGATCAGGATTTTGGCAAGGCCCGGCTCTTCTTTGGACAGTGACAGATTGCCACCCTTTGACAGACTGATCGACATATTTCCCTCCTGTGTAACGCCCCACCCTTCAACCGGGGCCAGAAAAACCGGGCTGGATCAAAATGCTCCAGCCCGGTCGGTATCTCAATGCTTAGCCAATGCCGGTTCAGCCTCGTCCTCGCCTTGGGGATTGGCCTTGTTCCAGCGGACCGACCACCACAGCGACGCGCCGATCATCACTGCGCCGATCAGGCCAGTGATGGTTTCGGGGATGTGATATTTTGCCGATAGCAGCATGATCACCGCCAGCGCCATGATCGCCCAGAATGCGCCATGTTCCAGATAGCGATATTCGGCCAACGTGCCCTTATCGACCAGCATGATTGTCATCGAACGCACGAACATGGCGCCAATGCCAAGGCCGATGGCGATGATGAAGATGTTGTTTGACAGGGCAAAGGCACCGATCACACCGTCAAAGCTGAACGAAGCATCCAGCACTTCCAGATACATGAAGCTGGCAAGGCCAGAGCGCACCACCGTGCCGGTCAGCGCGTCTTCTTCACCCTCCAGCAGCGAACCCAAAGCTTCGACGCCGATAAAGGTCAGGATGCCGAAAATGCCTGAAACCATATAGGTCATGGCATCCGCAGGATCGAGAAGCTTTGATACGAAATAGAGGACAAGCAGCACCAAGCCGATTTCGATGGCATTGACATTGGACAGTTTCTGCAACTGCTTTTCGATCCAGCCGATCCAGTTCACTTCCTTATCGGCATCAAAGAAGAATTTGAGGCCCACCATGGCCAGAAATGCACCGCCAAAACCGGCCACGCCAATATGCGCTTCACCGATCAGGCGTTCATATTCCTGCGGCTGCGTGGCGGCGAGCTTGACCGCTTCAATGGGACCAAGGCTGGCCGCGACGGCAACAATGGCGACGGGGAAAATGATGCGCATGCCGAACACCGCGATCAAAATGCCCCAGGTCAAAAAGCGCCTGCGCCATTTCTCGTCCATGTCGCGCAGCACCGAGGCATTGACCACGGCATTGTCGAACGACAGCGACACTTCCAGCACGCCCAGCACCAGAACGATCCACAAAATGCCTAGCGTTCCGCCAACATTCCCGGTCAATTCCCAACCCAGCCACGCGCCCAGCGCCAGACAGATCGCCGTAAACAGGAACGATCCCTTATAATATTTCATCAGCACGCTGCTGTTCCCTTCGGTATCAAATCAATTCGCTCGATTCGGCGATTTGCAGGTCATTGTAAAGCGCCGTGTTGCGTCAGTCCTTGCTGCCCGCGCGCCAGCGAAGGCCCCAGTGCAGGGCAATATCCAGCTGTTCCTGATCGCGAAAATAATCGACCAGGCGCGTCACTTTCAATTGGCCGCCATTATTTTCCAGCAGCACAACGCCGCATAGGCGCATATTGTTGCGGCCATCGGTCATTTTCACTTCAATCGGCGGCTGATCGGGCATGGTCACGGTGATGATACCATCGGTCTGCTGCCAATTGGGCACGCCGTCATAGATATTGGCAAAGATCGCGATCCGTTTCAGCTCGTTCCAATACGCGCCGTTGATGCGCATGGTTTCGCCAGCAGACACATCGCCGGTGCGATCATCGCCGGATAGCTGAATATAGGGTGCTTCATTATAGGCCCCGAACATGCGGCCCAGCGCCTGCACCACGCTTT
>JBGSTI010000443.1:0-2136 GCA_041736605.1 Sphingomonadaceae bacterium | reverse complement strand
ACCTGGCCCAAGCGCAAGGTGCGCGGCCAAGTGCATTTCCGCCTTAGCCGCCGTTTATCAAGCGAGCCGGGTATCACGCTGACCGTTGGTGCGCGGCGCTTTCGCCTGACGGGCAGCGGTGCCAATGCATGGGCACAGGATCAACGCATGGACGCCGCCATTGTCGCCGCGATGCGCAGTGCCGAAACCATGGAAATCAAAGCGATAGACCGCGATGGCAACACTATACGCGAAGTCTATCTGTTGCGCGGCGCGGCCACGGCCATGGACGCCGCCGCCATCGGATGCGCCAAGGCCGGGTGAGCTCGGCGTCTTATTCGCGGGATTGAATTGCCAGCATCGCCTCGGCAACATTGTCGCTGAACACGCCATCAACGCCCGCGCGCCAAAAGGCCCGGATTTCGCTGATCAAATCGCCTATCGCCGCCGGATTGGCGCTTGATTGATACTCCTGCGGCAGGAAGTAATTTTCGCGCCGCATGGTCCACACATGCACTTTCAGACCCGCCGCATGGGCGCGCGGTACAAGGTCCGTCGCCGGGGCCAGCCGCCCATTGGCGTCGCGTGGCAAGACCAGCACCTTTTCCGCGCCGATACCGTCGGCATAGGCGGCGATGGCGGCCAGCCCCTTGTCGCTGAGCATATCGGCATAGGTCATGCCCTGCCCCGCCTGATCCCATGGCCCGCCATCGGCGGCCACCAACTGGATCAGCGGCAGTTCGGTGCGGGCATTCAGCGCCTGCAAATTGCCGACTTCAAAGCTCTGGATAAACACATTGGCCGCCGCCCCGTTGCGCCCGGCCTTGGTCAGCGCGGCCAACAGCGCGTCTTCATGCGGCAGGCCGATGCTGGCGAAATAGGCGGGGTGTTTGGTTTCGGGATAGAGGCCAATCACGCGGCCCAGCCGCTTTTCCTCTGCGGCGACCAGCGCCAAAATCTCATCAAAGGTCGGGATCTCGAACTGGTCATCATAGGCGCGGTTGGGCCCACGCAATTGCGGCAGGCGTTCGCGGGCGCGCAGCGTCTTGAGCTCGGCCAGATCAAAATCCTCGGTGAACCAGCCCGTCACCGCTTCGCCATCAATCTGCTTGGTGGTTTTGCGGCTGGCAAATTCGGGGCTCTGCGCCACATTGGTGGTGCCCGAAATCTCATTCTCGTGCCGTGCCACCAGCACGCCATCGCGGGTGAGCACCAGATCCGGCTCGATATAATCCGCGCCCTGCGTAATGGCGAGCTTGTACGCCGCCAGCGTATGTTCGGGCCGCTCGCCGCTGGCACCGCGATGCGCGATGACAATGGGACGGCCAAGGCGCGGAGACACCGCCTCACCGGGTGCCGCAGAGCCTGTCATGCTGCACCCCACCAGCAGGGCCGATGCCGCTGCCAAAGCCGCCAAAATTCTCCATTGTCCCATGTCATCATGCCTTTATCATTCCGCAACCGCCACAGCAGACCGGCATGACAGCATGATGACCATGGACCGCAAATCAAGCCAGCACAGCCTGCCATTCATCAGGCTTGAACCCGACCAGCAGGCTCTTGCCGCCCTCCAATACCGGGCGTTTGATCATCGATGGCTGATCCAGCATCAGCGCGACAGCGCGGTCCTCGCTAAGGTCTGCCTTGTCGGCATCCGGCAGCTTGCGAAACGTCGTGCCCGCACGATTGAGCAGCTTGTCCCAGCCCGCCTCTCCGCACCAACGACGCAGGCTGGCCTCGTCAATTCCGGCCTTTTTATAATCGTGAAACTGGTATTCCAGCCCCGCCGCATCAAGCCAGTTGCGCGCCTTTTTCACCGTGTCGCAATTGGGAATTCCATAGAAAATCAACGCCATGTCAAATATCCACCACGATCTTACCGAAATGGGTGTTTGATTCCTGATGCCGAAACGCATCGGCCAATTGGGCCAGCGGGAAATGGCGGTCGATCACCGGCTTGATGCCGGTAACATTGATGGCGTCGATCATATCTAGCTGTTGCTGGCGGCTGCCCACGGTCAGGCCCTGCACGCGCAAATTGCGCGCCATGAGCAAGCTGGTCAGCACTGGCCCGGCAAAGCCGGTCAGCACCCCAATCAGCGCCACATGGCCGCCAACGCGCGTGGCGATCATCGATTGATCGAGCGTACCGGGGCC
>JBGSTI010000425.1:0-1909 GCA_041736605.1 Sphingomonadaceae bacterium | reverse complement strand
ACTGGCCGTCGATCAGGCCGTGGCCCTGCATGCCGGGCATTGGGGCAAGGGCGATGATCCATCGCTGGCCTGGCTGCACCGCGACAGCAAGCCTTTGGTCCGCCAATTGCTGCCCGCTATGCACGCCGGTTTTGCCGAACGCTATGCCACGCGATTGAGCGCCGATGTGCTGGCCCTGTGCGCCGGGCTGGTCGAGCGGATTGAGGCCTATCTGGCGGTCACACCATCCGCACCCACCATCGTGCACGGCGATCTGCGCATCGACAATATCCTGTTCGCAGCCGATGATAGCGCGGCCTATGTGGTTGATTGGCAGACGCTGGGCAGCGGCTCTGGCCCCTATGATCTGGCCTATCTGATCGGCACCAGCACCGCCGATCCAGACGACCGCCGCGCGCATGACAGCGCCCTGTTCGCCCGCTATTGCGATGGCTTGACCGCGCAGGGCATCGCCATTGATGCCAACACTTTGTGGCGCGAATATCGGCTGGGTGCGCTATCGGGCGTGCTGATGGCGATCTTTGCTTCGATGAGCGTTGAGCGCACGGAACGCGGTGATGAAATGTTTGCCGTGATGGCCGAACGACCGGCGCGGCAGGCGCTGGACTTGGGCAGTCTGGCACTGCTTTGATTTGAACAGGGAATTTTAATGACCAGCAACCACGATCTATCCAACCGCACGATTTTGATTACCGGCGCGTCATCGGGCTTTGGAGCGCATTTCGCCCGGCTTTATGCAGGCCAAGGCGCCAATGTGGTGCTGGGTGCGCGGCGCACCGACCGGATCGAGGCGCTGACCGCGGAGCTGGGGCCAAATGCGCTGGCCGTGCCGATGGACGTGCAGGATCAGGCCAGCGTCATCGCCGCATTTGATGCCGCAGAGGCCCATTTCGGCAGCATCGACAGCGTCGTCGCCAATGCCGGGATCAGTTGGGAGGGCCGGTTGATCGATATGCCCGCAGACGATTTCGACGCTGTGTTTTCCGTCAACACACGCGGCGTGTTCCTGACCGCGCAAGAAGCCGCCAAGCGGATGATTGCCAAGGGCAGCAAGGAGCGCGAACATGGCCGCATCCTGATCATTGCATCGATCACCGCCGGTCTGGTGACGCCGGGCCTGTCTGCTTATTCGGCCAGCAAGGCAGGGGTTGACCATCTCGGCCGCCACATGGCGCGCGAATGGGCGCGATTGGGGATCAGCGTCAACATGATCCATCCCGGCTATTTCGCCACCGAAATCAATGATGACTGGTTCGCATGCGAGGGCGGCGCAAAGCAAGTGGCCGCCTTTGCCCGCAAACGCCTGCCCGATATCAGCGATATGGACGCGCTGGCCAGCCTGTTGGTGTCTGATGCGGCGGGCGGGATTACTGGGTCATCGTTCAAGATCGACGATGGGCAATCCTTGGTGTGTTGTTGATGATTACGTTCGTACCCCGGCGAAAGCCGGGGCCCATTTTAACAGCCATTATCAGTCCAAATCACGTCCAGCTGGACCCCGGCTTTCGCCGGGGCACCACACCCAGCCGCCTCACCCATGCGCGCCGAAATGGTTCGAAATCGCCGTGGTGATGCGCAGGCACAGGGCATAGGCCTGTTCGATGGGGTTGATATAATCGCGCTGAATCGCGGCATAGCCCTGATCATCGCCATCGGGATAATCCGCCGGTTCATCAACGCTGAAATCGGCCTTGCTGGGCGCGGATACCGGAAAGGCGGGGCGCAATTGGGCCAAAGCCTCGTCGATGCGCAAAGTCATCACCATTTCGATCACGTCATCGCGGCTGATATCATTGCTGCGCGAAAATGCCGGAACCTGCACCGCGCGCAGGAACATATACTGCATCAGCGCCAGCCGCAGCGCGTGGAGCACGCCCAAGGAACGGCGCTTGTCCTCGCGCGCCGGGTC
>JBGSTI010000412.1:0-3449 GCA_041736605.1 Sphingomonadaceae bacterium | reverse complement strand
CTGTCGTTTCGCCACCATTGCGCGGGCGGCGGTTGCGGCGCGGGCCTTTGCGCCCCTTGCACCGCCAATATTCAGGCCGCTTGCTGCCCCGCCGGATGCACGCGCCCATCGCCTATCCGGGGCTGCTGCATTCCGATGATCATGCGCTGCACCGCGAAGATGGCCTGCCTTATGGCGAGTCGCCCGTGGATATCGAACCGATGGAGCATGGCGAAAGCACCGGCCTTGGCTGGACGTCAAAATTCCTCGCCACGGCGGCGCTGTTGCTGGCAGTGTTCAACACATCTGCCGTGCACAATTGGGCCACGCAGGTGCCGGTCAACCGCTATACCGCGCCGCTGATCGGCATGGCCGATAGCTGGTATGGGGCGGCCAAAAGCGTTGGCTTGACCTGGCCAGTCGATACGATCCGCAGCGGCTGGAAAGCGGTGCAGAGCGCGCAATGGGGCGGCGATGAAACGGATGAGGGCGCGCTTCAGGGTGACCCTGAATAACCGCGCAGTCCCCAATATTCACCCAGCGATATACAGTGCCTTTAACCGGTCGACGCGCGGTGCATCCACGCCCAGCACATCGGCGGCATAATCTTCGATGCTGGCATGACGTTCGGCCACGGCCTTGAACGCCGTATCGAGATACACCGCATCCACCATCATCATCGCGCGGATGGCATCGTCACTGGCCTTTTCGCCAAAGCGGCTGCGGATAAATCCGGCCCCGGCGGCGACACGCTGATCGATATTGCCGACCTGATTGGTCAGCAGATAATCATCCATCACATCATCGGCATGCACGCCCAGCAGGCGCTGAACCAAAGCTACGGCAAAGCCCGTGCGATCCTTGCCCGCAAAACAGTGGATCAGGCTGGCCTCACCGGTTTCCAGTGCGTTGAAATATAGCTTATATGTTTCCACCAGCTGTTCGCGCCACGGCATGGTAACATAGCTTTTATTCAGCGTGTCCTTGGCCGCTTGAACCGTCAGCGCGCCCTCCAGCGCGGCCAGATGCGGCGCAGTGCCGGTGGTTTCACCGGGGGCGAAATGCACCTTGGCGTTGAAATCCGGCGCACGGCGGCATGGATGTTCGGCGCGTTCGCTATCGCCGCGCAGATCGATGATATGGGCGATGTTCAAGCCTGAAATCTGCGCAAGATCGGCGTCGGTTGCATCACGGTGCTGTGCCGAACGCCATAGCAAACCGGGCTTTACCCGTCCGCCACCCGCCACGGCATAATCGCCAAAATCGCGAAAATTGTGCACGCCTTCCAGCGGCAGATGGCGATCAAGCGATGGGGCAGAATCAGGCATAAGGCGCTCCTCAATTGGCTCGCCGCCTTGAACGCGGACCATGCGCTCAAGTCAAGCCTTGGCGAACTGCGCGGGCCGCGATAAGAATTGGCCATGGGGACCATCAAGCTTAGCAAAAAGGACCGCGCCTTTATCGCGCATCAGGCCAATGTGATGCAGGCCGAGGGCGCTCAGGTGATGCAGCGGTTGACCGATAATCCGGCCATGTTTCGCGTGCCATTGGACCAGGTGGCGATTTTCGCGGCTGGCGCGTTCCTCAGCCATGAAGAATGCGACGAGATGATGGCCATCATGGACCAGCTGGCCGAACCGTCGACCCTGTTCAAGGCCGATTATATCGAGGGCTATCGCACCAGCTATTCCAGCCATATGCAGTCCGCACATCCGCTGATTGACCGGATCGAACAGCGTATTTGCGACACTTTGGGCTTGCCGCGCGATAAGGGCGAAACCATTCAGGGCCAGCGGTATCAGCCGGGACAGGAATTCAAGCCGCATTGCGATTATTTCCATGTTGAGCGGGAACATTGGCTGGATAATGTCGACCGGGGCGGCCAGCGCAGCTGGACGGCGATGATCTATCTCAACGATGTCGAGGAAGGCGGCGCGACGCGCTTTACCAGCTATGATGCCGCAATCTCTCCGCAAAAAGGCGCGATCGTGGTGTGGAACAATATGAAAGAGGATGGCACGCCCAATCCCTTCACCATGCACGCAGGCGAACCGGTGATCCGGGGCACCAAATATATCCTCACCAAATGGTTCCGCGCGGGCAAATGGGGGTGATCGGCGCAGGTGCGTTCCTTTGGGGGATGCAATGCGCGCCGCGATGCCCTATATCAGGATTATAGTTTTCCTTCGAAAGATGGCCTTCAGATCATGTCCGATGTCAAAACCCGCACCCGTCCCGCCGCGCTGACGCTGACGCCGCGCGCCGTGGCGCGTATCGCCGAACTGATGGAAAATGCGCCGGAGGGAACACAGGCGGTTAAGCTGTCCACTCCGCGCCGGGGCTGTTCGGGCCTTGCCTATTCGGTGGATTATGTGGCCGATATCAACCCGATGGACGAACGCATCGAAACCGATGGCGGGCTGTTGATGGTCGATGGCGCGTCTTTGCTCTATCTGATCGGATCGGTGATGGATTGGCGCGAGGATGATTTCACCGCCGGTTTCACGTTTGAAAACCCCAATGCCAAGGGCATGTGCGGTTGCGGCGAGAGCTTTACGGTTTAGGCCGTTTGGCTGAATCCTCGGCTTGATTTGTAAAAGCCAGTCAATATAGACATTTCCGACCGGCTGCCCCTTGGCGGACTGGCAATTCGGCGTTTTGCCGGTGGGGGCAGTGTCTATGCAATATCGCCGCGAGATTGATGGCCTGCGCACGATTGCCGTCATTCCGGTCATTCTTTTCCACGCCGGGTTATCCCTGTTCAGCGGTGGTTTTGTTGGCGTTGACGTGTTCTTCGTCATTTCTGGCTATCTGATTACCAGCATCATCATCAACGATATCGAACAGGACCAGTTTTCGATCCTGCGCTTTTACGAGCGGCGAATCCGGCGAATCCTGCCCGCATTGTATTTCGTGATGCTGATATCCACGCTGTTTGCGTGGTTCCTGATGCTGCCCGATCAGCTGGAAAATTATGGCCAGTCGATGGTCGCCACCACGGCCTTTTCCAATAACCTGCTGCTGGCGATGACCACTGGCTATTGGGACGTGCTGACCGAATTAAAGCCGCTGGTGCACACATGGTCGCTGGCCGTTGAAGAGCAGTTCTATGTCGTGTTCCCGCTGCTGATGTTGATCATCTGGAAAGGGCCGCGCTGGCGGGTGGTGACGATTACGGTGGCCCTTTCGGTGCTTAGCCTCGCGGCGGCGGAATGGGGTTTGCGCCATTTGGGGGCAGGGCATTTCTATCTGCCGCACAGCCGCGCCTGGGAATTGCTGGCCGGATCGCTGTGTGCCTTTGCATTGTTCGGCAAATCGCCCAAGCGCAATGATCCGGCGGCATTGCTGGGTCTGGCGCTGATTGCCTTTGCGATCTTTGCCTATGATGAAACAACGCCCTTCCCGTCTGTCTATGGTCTGGCCCCGGTGGTCGGTACCGCGCTGATCATCCTGTTCGCCACGCAGGATAG
>JBGSTI010000140.1:0-3659 GCA_041736605.1 Sphingomonadaceae bacterium | reverse complement strand
TGCTGCGGTATCGCCTGCTGCCCGATTTGCAGATGCAGATTTACGAAGGACGCTGGCCGTTCATGGGCGGCACCCTGATCCTTGAGCCCACCGTGCTCGATATGGGCGAGGAAAAGGCGCGCAATCTGGCGTTTACCGTCGATGCCATGGATGCGGCGAAATTCCTGCAACAGCTGGCCTTTGAAAATATCAGCGCCACTGGCGTGTTTGATGGCCAGTTGCCGATGGTGTTTGACCAGAATGGCGGGCGCATCGTCGGCGGGCGGCTTGTCGCGCGGCAGGGCGGCGGCACTGTCGCTTATATTGGTGAGCTGACTTATGAGGATATGGGCGCGATCGCCAATTTCGCGTTCGATGCGCTACGTTCGATCCGTTATTCCAGCCTCGAAATCCTGATGGATGGCGCAATTGATGGCGAACTGGTGACGCAGATCCGCTTTGACGGGTTACAACAGGGGGAGGGCGCGCGGCGCAATTTCCTGACCCGGCAGGTGGCCAAGTTGCCGATCCAGTTCAACGTGACGGTAAAAGCGCCATTCTATCAGCTGATTACCAGCGCGCGGTCGCTTTATGATGTCAATTTCGTGCGCGATCCGCGCGATCTGGGCCTGCTGCCCGGTGGTCCCGCCATTCCCGGCGCGCCACCGCCAGCCGATACACAAAATAACAATTCCATTCAGCCTCAGGAAAGCGAGCCTATGCCATGAACAGCGTGCAATTGACCGCAAAGGCAAAACTTGCCAGTTTGCCACTCATGCGGAAAAATTGTCCTGAATTGGCGCGCCTGGCCTGGACCGGCTGGATGCGCCGGATGAAGCTGGCCGGTTCGGCCATCGGATTGTCTGCGATGCTCAGCGGTTGCGTAACCGTGGCAGCGCCCGACAAGCCCATTGTGATCGAACTGAACATCAACATCAAACAGGAAGTGGTCTATCGGCTGGCGGATGACGCAAAACAGCTGATTGAACAAAATGCGGAGATTTTCTGATGAAAGCGTTTGTGGCTAAATTTGGGATAGTGGCAACTGTGGTCGCTGGTGGCGCCGCGTTGGGCATGCTGATTCCTCCGGCGACGGCGCAACAGCGCGATCCGGCCTATGAACAGGCGCGTGCAGGCGGGCTAGTGGGTGAAAAGCCCGATGGCTATCTGGGTTTTGTGGTGCCGCCGACCCCTTCGATCAAGGCGTTGGTTGATGATCTGAACATTAAACGCAAGGCACTGTACACCCAGCGTGCGACCGAAAAGGCTGCGACGGTGGAGCAATATGCGTTCACATCGGGCTGTAACCTGATCATGCAGACGCGCGCGGGCGAAAAATATCAGTCGCCCGATGGCGCGTGGCAAACGCGCGGTGGCGGCGATCCGATCCGCGATTCGCGCTGTCCGTAAACGTTAAGCGGCAATTGAACGAAAAGACCCCGTCAGACAGCCCGTCTGGCGGGGTTTTTCTTGGAGCCCATCGGGCCAAAAACCTTATGCGCTATTGCGGCGCAGCATGTGTGTTGACTTGCAGGCAGTGCTTTCCTAAAGCGGCCCCGCTCTGGACGGGCAGGTATCTTGGCTTGGCTGCCACCGGACCGAAAGGCGAGGATGCATCCGATGAACGAAGACCCGAACGTACCAGGCCCCATTAGCGAGGATGGTCGCATCGACGCGCTGGACGCGCGGCTTCAGGCCGCAAAGCAGCGCGAAGCAGAGCGTACCGGAACCGAACAGGCCCCGCCGGACGAAAATTATCGTCTGGGAAACCGGGTTCTGGCCGAATTGCTGGGGGGCATGATTGGCGGTGCGCTTATTGGCTGGGTGATTGATCACTTTGCCGGCACATCGCCCTGGGGCCTGTTGGTCATGCTGTTCCTTGGGATCATCGTGGCTTTCAGAAACATCATCAGGATTTCGAGCCGGCGTCCCAAATGATCGCGGCCCCGATGAACCGGGGCGATCAGGCGGCACGCTTTTTCGCATGTTTGCGTATTGAGACGGGATATTCGCGTGGCAGCTGAAGAAGCCAAAGTCGATCCGATGCACCAGTTTTCGATCCACCCGATGTTCGGGACGGATCACTGGGAATTGTTCGGTTACAATATCGCCTTTACCAACAGCGCGCTGTGGATGGCCATCACCGCTGTGGTGATATGGATTTTCATGGCTGGCGGCATGAAGCGCGAGCTGGTGCCCGGTCGCTGGCAGATGGCGGTTGAATCGATCACCGGCTTTATTGATAACCTGCTGGAAGCCAATATTGGCAAAGCGGGCCGCAAATATCTGCCTTATATCTTTTCGCTGTTCATGTTCATCCTGTTCGCCAACCTGCTTGGCCTGCTGCCGATTGGCCTGACGGGCGCGCATGCCTTTACCGCGACCAGCCACTTTACTGTTACCGGCGTTTTGGCGATTGTGTCGTTCATGATCGTGCTGGTGGTCGGCTTCTGGAAGCATGGCCTGCATTTCTTCAGCCTGTTCGTGCCGCATGGTACGCCGCTGCCGATGATCCCGATCATCGCGCCTATTGAGTTCGTCTCGTTCATGGTCCGTCCGTTCAGCCTCGCGCTGCGACTGTTCGTGGCGATGATGGCGGGCCACGTGCTGCTGGAAGTGCTGTCGAGCTTTGTGATCGACGGTATCAATGCTGGCCCCGGCTTTGCCGCCTTGATCGCGGTGCCCAGCTTCCTGCTGATGATCGGCATCTGCGCGCTGGAAATGCTGGTTGCCTGCATCCAGGCCTATGTGTTTGCGCTGCTGACGTCGCTGTACATCAACGACGCCGAGCATCTGCACTGAGTTTTCACCTAAGTTTATCTGCCACCCCTGAAATTTCATTCAGGCCCAAGTTTTTATAGAAAAGGAGTTTTTACTATGGACGCAGCATCTGCAAAGCTGATCGGTGCCGGTCTGGCTGCTATCGGTGCCGGTATCGCCGCAATCGGCGTGGGTAATGTTTTTGGCTCGTTCCTGGAAAGCGCCCTGCGCAATCCCGGCGCTGCCGACGGCCAGCAGGGCCGCCTGTTCATCGGCTTCGCGGCTGCTGAACTTTTGGGTCTGCTGTCGTTCGTGGTCGCGATGATCCTGATCTTCGTTGCCTGATTTCGGATTGGCGGTGCAGAGCGGTTGCGGGGGATTTGCCCCTGCTGCCGCTCCGCGCTGCCCTTTCCGACCTGATTTTCGTTTCGCATTCATGCAAGGCTGAACCATGCCTCAGATCGCTCAGATAGCCGAAACCTATGCCTCCCAGATTTTCTGGCTGGTATTGTTCTTCGGTGCCATTTTCCTCATCATCGGTCGGGGCATGGTGCCCAAGGTGGTGGCGACCATGGAAGACCGCAATCAGCGGATCGCCGACGATCTGGCCGCTGCCGAAGCCGCGCGTGCCCAAGCGGATGCGCAGGAAGAAGCTTGGCGGACCCAAGCCAATGCCCAGCGGGCAGAGGCGCAGGCCGTTCAGGCTGCTGCCAAGGCGCAAGCCGCCAAGGCTACCGAAGCGAAACTGGCTGATGCCAATGTTCGCATTGAAGGTGAAGTGAGCGCGGCAGAAGCCCGTATCGCGGAAGCCCGGACCAAGGCGATGGCTGAAATCGAAGACGTTGCCGCCAGCGCTGCACAGGATATGGCGGCCAAGCTGGCCGGTGTGTCGGTCGACGCTGCTGCTGCCAAGGCCGCCG
>JBGSTI010000328.1:0-6567 GCA_041736605.1 Sphingomonadaceae bacterium | reverse complement strand
GGGGCGGCTGCTGCCGGTTCGATCCGATGCGCAGGCGCATATGGCCGAAAATGCCCTGCTGGCGCGGGCCAGCGAACAGGCAGACGGCGGCCATGGCCCAGTTACCGATCTGTTTGCCGGTGCGCTGATAGGGCAGGGCGCTCCGCTGTTATTGTCGCGTGAAGATGGTCCGGTCTGGGCGACGGCCACGGGTGGCGGCTTGCTGTTGGGCGGCATGCTGGCGGCGGCGAATGACCTGCCGTTCACATCTTTGCTGCTGAATGCCACTGGCGCTTTGGCTTTGGTGGTTGGCCTGTTTCTGCTGCGCACCGCAAGGCATCGCATCATTCCACGCTGGGCTATGCTGGCGGCGGATAGCGGCCTTGCGATCAGCCTGTCGGTAATGTTGGGCAACGCCCTTGGCGGGCCGGGCTGGAACATGGCCGTTTATCTGTCTGTGACCGCCATCGGGCTGGTCGCTTTGATCCGCCAATTTGGGCGCAGGCGCAAACGGCAATCGCGCAAGCCCATGGCCATTGCGCTGAATGTGTTGACCGATCGTGTGGCCTTGCCCGGTCTGTTGGCGGCAGGGGCGCTAACCGGGTTTTTGCAGCCGATGGTGATGCTCACCGGTTTTGCGATGGTGATCCTGCTGGCATGGCTGCTTTTCGACATGGAAAACGAACCCCACTAAGCAGACATTAACCATGCGCAGCTAAACATGCAGGCTGAGATAGTGGATACAGCCCTCGGCACTGTGGCAGGCGGGTATGCGTATCGTGAGCAAGGCAGGGCAATCAAGCCGACATGAGCGGTTCAGGCATCTTGGAACCTTCAGGCATGGCGCGCGCCGCCATGGGGGAAGCTGCGCCTGCGCCACAACGTGTAGCCGCTGTTGATCTGAACGTGGTCCGCGCGTTGATGGCGGAACCCGGTGCGCGCCATTTCAGCCCCAAAATATTGTCGATGACCCATAATCTTGCATCTGGCTTGGTGACAGAAATGGCGGAACATCAGGCGATATTGGCCCAGCCAGAGCGGCAGGATGTGATGACGGCGACGCTGCTGGCGGATGATGGGTTTCTGGTGCATCTTTATGAATTGGCGATTGAAATTGATCTGCTGGATCGCCGCGCCGCGATGATGGGGGAGGATCCGGTTTTGTCGCCGGGCCTGAAATCGCTTGTCGCCAATGAAGACAGCGCCGTGGCAGCTTTGGCCGTGCGGTTCGTGGCGGCGCAGGCGCGATTTGTCAGCCAATCGGCGCGGATGCAGATTGCGGCGGCGCAATTGCCCGCACAGCTATTTGCGCAACTGCTGCGGCTGGCCGTGTTGCATGGCAGCGAAACCATCGGGGTAGCGATCATCCCTGAACTGGCATCGGCGCGCGCAGCCTATGATGAGGGGGCAACCCGGCATGCACTGGGTGCGCGGCTGGCCGATCAGGTTATCGAGCGCGGCATGGCTGATGATCCCCAGGCCGAATGGGGCGCCTCGTTCAGCGGCTTTCTGGCCGCGCATCATCATGGTGATCGCTTGACCTTTTTGCGCCAATTTTCGGCGGTACAATGACCGGATTTATCAACCCGGAACAGCGCGTGGATGGCGTGTGCGGCATCGATGGCCTGATGCTGGTTTCAGCCAGCGAGCCTTTGGCGCGGCTTCAGCAGGATCATGGCGGCACGCTACCTGGCCCCTTGGCCATTGCCGCGCTGCGCCCATTGGTGCGCCAATGCCATGAGCTTGGCCTGAGATTATCGCGCCCATTGCGGGCACGCACGGCAGAGGGTGATATTTCCGCCTGGGTCGAATTATGGCCCGAACTGGCCGATGGCGCGGCGCAGGTGCATTTGCGCGTTGCTCAATGGAAATTGACCCCACTGGATGGCGATGCCGATCCCGGCAATGATGCAGCGCGCCAAGCGGCCTTGTGGCGCGCCCAAAGTGACGCGGTTTTGCGGCTTGATCAGGATCAGCGCATTTTGGGCTGTGATCTGCATGGCCTGGCCTTTGCTGCCCTGCAAAGCAGCTCTGATGCTTGGTTGGGCCGATATTGGACGACGGTTTTTCGCCTGCCGCAATTGCCGCACCGGCCCATCAATGGCAGCGATGCGCCCTTGCACTGGCGGATATTGGACAGCAGCATCACGCAATTGCCCGGTTGCCCTGGTGAATGGACTGCGCACCTGCTGCCTCTTGGCCCTGCCAGCGAGCGGCCCGGCGGATTTGATCTGTTGCTGGTATCGACGCGGCCCAAGGCCGAGATTGCCGCGCCTGCGTTTGCGGATGCGCCAGCCAATCCATCGCGCTTTGCCATGTTGGGGCAGCAGCTTGCGCCGTTGATGCGCCAGCCTATTGGTCGGATTATCGCCAAGGCCGAAACTATCGGCAATCGCATGGAAGGGCCCATCCGGTCTGAATATGCCGGCTATGCCGGGGATATTGCGCAGGCCGCGCGCCACCTGATGGAATTATTGGAAGATTTTTCCGATCTGGAAGCTGTGGAATCGGCGCGTTTTTCACCGGCCAAGGACCAGATTGATCTGGCCGACATTGCCCGCCGCGCTGCTGGCCTGTTGGCGCTGAAAGCCAATGAGCGCCAGATCCGCATCGATAGCCCCAAAGAGGGCGAGAGCTTGCCCGCGATTGGCGAGTTTCGCCGTGTGTTGCAGATCGTGCTCAATCTGGTGACCAACGCCATCCGGTATACGCCTGAACAATCCCAAATCTGGCTGCGCATCGATGACAGCGGCCCGATGGCCATGCTGATCGTCGCCGATCAGGGTGAGGGCATTGCCCATGACGATCAGGCACGGGTGTTTGAAAAATTTGAGCGGCTGGGCCGCAGCGGCGATGGCGGCAGTGGTTTGGGCCTGTATATCTCGCGCAAATTGGCGCGGGCCATGGGCGGTGATCTGCAACTGGAAAGCGCACCGGGGCAGGGCGCGCGTTTCGTGCTGACCTTGCCGATGGACGAAGGCGCGGCCTGATCGCTACATCTACAAAAAAGGCCCCGAAATCCGGGGCCTTTTCCGTTTTGTGTTCTGACAATCAACGCTTGTCGAGCGGCACATAATCGCGTGCTGTCGGCCCGGTATAAAGCTGACGCGGGCGGCCGATTTTCTGGCCGGGATCGGAAATCATTTCGTTCCATTGCGCCACCCAACCGACAGTGCGGGCCAGTGCGAACAGAGCGGTGAACATCGTGGTCGGGAAACCGATGGCCGACAGGATCACGCCCGAATAGAAATCGACGTTGGGGAACAGCTTTTTCTCAACGAAATAGGGATCGTTGAGCGCCATTTCCTCAAGCTGCAAAGCCACTTCAAAGACCGGATCGCTGACCTTTAGCGCGTCAAACACTTCGCGCACCGTCTGTTGCATCACCGTCGCGCGCGGATCGTAATTCTTGTACACGCGGTGGCCAAAGCCCATCAGGCGGAACGGATCATTCTTGTCCTTGGCGCGGGCGATGAATTCGGGGATACGATCAGGCGTGCCGATTTCGTGCAGCATATTGAGCGCCGCTTCATTCGCGCCGCCATGTGCCGGGCCCCACAGACAGGCGATGCCCGCCGCGATGCACGCAAAGGGATTGGCACCCGACGAACCGGCAAAGCGCACAGTCGATGTCGATGCATTCTGTTCATGATCGGCGTGCAGGATGAAGATGCGGTCCATCGCCTTTTCCACGGCGGGATGCACCACATATTCCTCTGCCGGGACGCTGAACGTCATCCGCAGGAAATTGGCGGTATAGCTCAAATCATTGCGCGGATAGACGAAGGGCTGACCCACCGAATATTTATACGCCATCGCGGCAATGGTCGGCATTTTGGCGAGCAGGCGGTGCGAAGCCACCATGCGCTGATGCGGATCATTGATGTCGCTGGAATCATGATAAAACGCTGACAGAGCACCAACCACGCCGCACATGATCGCCATCGGATGCGCATCGCGGCGGAAGCCGTTGTAAAAGGTCGAAAGCTGCTCGTGGAGCATCGTGTGGCGGGTGATGGTGTTTTCAAACTTGGTCAGCTCCGCCGCTGTCGGCAGTTCGCCGTTGAGCAGCAGATACGACACTTCCATAAAGCTGGACTGTTCAGCCAGCTGACCGATGGGATAGCCGCGGTGCAACAGCACGCCTTCATCGCCATCAATATAGGTCAGGCCCGATTCACAGCTGGCAGTCGACGTAAAGCCCGGATCATAGGTGAACAGGCCGCTTTGCGCATATAGCTTGCGGATATCGAGAACATCGGGTCCGACGGTTCCCGTCATGATCGGCATGTCGAAATTTTTGTCGCCGACATTCAATGTCGCCTGGTTGGAATCGGCCAATGTTATTCTCCTTGCCCAGTTGCCCCGCCCATTATGCCTTTGCAGGCAGATGAGCACCAATTCGCGCCAGCGATTCCTGTTTGCCAAGAAGCACCAACACATCAAAAATACCCGGGGAGGTTGTTTGCCCGGTCAACACAGCCCGCAATGGCTGTGCAACCTTGCCCAGTCCCAGTTCCATTTGTTCCGCGACTGTTTTGACCGTGGCTTCCAATTGTTCAATTGTCCAGCCATTTTCAGCATCAAGAACGTCGTAAACGCGGCCTAAAAGCAAGATTGCATCGGGGGTCAGCAACGCTGCTGCCTTTTCGTCCAATGCCAAGGGCCGCTGTGCAAACAGGAACGATGCACTGGCCGCCAGTTCGTTAACATCCTTGGCCCGCTGTTTCAGCGATGGCATGGCGGCGGTCAGCAAGCTCGTATCGCGTTCGGCATCAAATCCGGGTTGCAGGCCCGCCAGCACAGGAGCCACCAAAGTCGCAAGCCGGGCATCATCACTGTCGCGCAAATAGATGCCGTTGAGATTCTGAAGTTTCTTCAGATCAAAACGCGATGGCGAACGGCCTACGCCTTCCAGCGAGAATAGCTGGATTGCCTCGTCGCGCGAGATCACTTCCTTGTCGCCATAGCCCCAGCCAAGCCGCAGCAGATAGTTGAAGATCGCATCGGGCAGCATACCCATATCGTCGCGATAGGCATCAACGCCCAGTGCGCCGTGGCGTTTGGAAAGCTTTGCCCCATCCGCGCCGTGGATCAACGGGATATGCGCATAAATCGGCTCGGCCCAGCCCATTGCTTGGATCAGCGGCAATTGGCGGAACGCATTGTTAAGGTGATCATCGCCGCGAATGATATGGGTGACTCCCATGTCATGATCGTCAACCACCACCGCCAGCATATAGGTGGGTGTGCCATCGGAACGCAGCAGGATATAATCATCCAGCTCGGCGTTCTTCACGGTAACCTTGCCCTGCACGGCATCGTCGATCACCGTTTCGCCATCCAGTGGCGTTTTAAGGCGAACGACATAGGGCGCGCCTTGCGGAGCTTCGGCAGGATCGCGGTCACGCCAACGGCCGTCATAACGCAAGGGCTGTTTGGCGGCGCGCTGGGCAGCGCGCATCTCTTCAAGTTCTTCGGCAGTGGCAAAACACTTATAGGCATGGCCATTGGCCAGCAATTCATGCGCAACTTGCGCATGGCGCTCTGCGCATTCGGACTGGAACACGGTCTCGCCATCCCAATCAAGGCCCAGCCAATCGAGGCCGTCGAGAATGGCGTCAATCGCAGGCTGGGTCGAGCGCGCCTTATCGGTATCTTCGATACGAAGCAGCGCCTTGCCGCCATGATGGCGCGCAAATAACCAGTTGAACAATGCGGTGCGCGCACCACCAATGTGCAGGAACCCGGTGGGCGAAGGCGCAAAGCGCGTCACCACGGCGGATCCCGTCACGCCTTGGGTGCCAGACTGGCTTGCGCTCACGCCAACTTCCTTTCACATTCCTGTTTGTGTTCAGCCAGCTTTCCGATGGCCCTTTTGATGATGCCCGCCATATGGCCGCCGGTGGCATAGCGCAACGGGCATTTGGCCAATTTCGTGGCGCAATCGATGCTTTTCTTGAGGCGCAACAGCCGGTTTTGCCGTTGTTTGTGCCGCTAGCCTTTGGCACGGGCATTTTGCTGTGGTTTACCGCCGAAGGGCCGGGCAGTTGGCTGTCGCTGATGGCCCTGTGTAGCTTAGGGATTCTGGCGCTTTGCCTGGACGCCTGGCGGCGCGGATTTGCCGGACGACGCCATTGGTTGGGTGGCTTGGCGCTGTTTTTAATCGCGGCGGGTTGCGGGCATATCTGGCTGCGATCCGAATTGGTGGGATCGCCCGCGATTGAACGACCTTTAGTCGGCGTGTTCACGGGTCAGATTGTGGAGCGTGAGGAATTGCCCGCGCGCGATCGGGTGCGATTGGTGTTGCAATTGCGGTCGCCGTCGCCCGTGCTGGGGCAGGTGCGGATCAATCTGGACCCTGATCTGGATCAGGCGGCTTTGGAGGCGGGCGCCGTCATTCAAGTGCGCGCGCGACTGATGCCGCCGGCCAGCCCCATGCTGCCCGGCGGCTATGATTTTGCGCGCAATGCCTGGTTCAAAGGCCTACGCGCGACGGGAAGCGCGCTTGATGCGCCGCTGGTGCTTATATCAGCGCAGGGCGGCGATGGCTTGGCCGAAGCGCGGCAACAACTCGGCCGCCATATT
>JBGSTI010000326.1:0-2934 GCA_041736605.1 Sphingomonadaceae bacterium | reverse complement strand
ATGCGCCGAGGCGCGGGCGATGGGTGCCGATGCGATCCTGATCATCGTCGCCGCCTTGGGCGATGGACAAATGGCCGAGATCGAAGCGGCAGCGCATGAGCATGAAATGGACGTGCTGATCGAAGTGCATAATGAGGCCGAAATGGAGCGCTCACTGGTAGGCCTCCAGTCGCGATTGCTGGGTGTAAACAATCGTAATCTCAAGACCTTCGAGGTCGATCTTGGCACAACACAGCGATTGTCTGCGATGGTGCCGCCAGACTATTTGCTGGTTTGCGAAAGCGGGATTTCCACCCATGACGACTGTCAATTCATGGCGCAAAGCGGGGTGCGCACCTTCCTTGTTGGCGAAAGCCTGATGCGGCAGAATGACGTTGAAGCCGCCACACGCCGCCTTTTGACCGGGGCATAAGGCGTGGCTGACAAAGGCCCCCTCACCCATTTCGATGAAGCCGGGCAGGCGCGCATGGTGAATATCAGCGCCAAGGCCGACAGCGAACGCATAGCCATCGCGCAGGGGCGGATTGCCATGACGGCAGAGGCCCTGAACGCGATCAAAAGCAACAGCCTGGCCAAGGGTGACGCCATTGCAACCGCGCGCATTGCCGGGATCATGGCGGCCAAGAATACGGCGCAGGTTATCCCGCTATGCCATCCGCTGGCCTTGCGCGGCGTTACGCTCAATTTTGACTATGGCGACACCGTCATTGGCGTCACCGCAACGGTGCGAACCATCGGGCCGACGGGTGTAGAGATGGAGGCGCTGAATGCCGTGTCGGTGGCGCTGCTCACCTTATACGATATGGCAAAGGCGCTCGATAAATCCATGATCATCAGTGATATTTGTCTGATCGAAAAACGCGGCGGCATAAGCGGTGATTGGTTGCGCCACCCCGCATAAGGACAGGCAAAAACGACATGTTCCGGTTTTGACTTGACCTGTTCCATCAAGTTGCCTAGATGTTCCGCATTCGTTCAATGCGGGAGACACCCCAATGCTAACGCGCAAACAGCACGAGCTTATCTCTTTCATCCAGGTCCGTCTGGAGGAGACCGGAATTTCGCCGTCCTTTGAAGAGATGAAGGATGCGCTCGACCTCAAGTCGAAATCAGGGGTCCACCGATTGATCAGCGCATTGGAAGAACGCGGTTTCATCCGCCGCCTGCCCAACCGCGCCCGCGCATTGGAAGTCGTAAAGCTGCCGGATAGCGCCGTGATGGGCAAGTCCAAGGTCACCGTGCTAACGCCCAAGCCCGCTGCCACGCCCGTTCTGCCGCCCGTCGCCAATGACGTCATCGAAATCCCCTTGCATGGTCGCATTGCCGCCGGTGTGCCGATTGAGGCCATGGAAGGCCAGACCATGCTGCCCGTGCCCGCTGCTTTGCTGGGATCAGGTGAGCATTATGCGCTTGAAGTATCGGGCGACTCGATGGTTGAGGCTGGCATTTTGGACGGCGATTTCGCGCTGATCCGCCGCACCGATACCGCCCGCGATGGCGAAATCGTGGTGGCTTTGGTTCGCGATGAAGAAGCAACGCTCAAATATCTGCGGCGCGACAAGGGGCTGATCCGGCTTGATCCGGCCAACAGCGCCTATGAACCGCAAATCTACCGCCCCGATGAAGTCAAGGTTCAGGGCCGCTTGGCGGGGCTGCTGCGCCGCTATCATTGATTCCAGGTTTGCGCTTGGATTGATCGACGGGGCGAGGCTTGCGGGCAAACCGCGCCTCGCCCTTTGTCGTTTTGGGAATGAACCAGCCATGGCGGCCCTGCGATTGGGCCACACTGCGCATCGTCTTGTTGCTGCTATCGATGGCCAGCCCGCCCGATTGCCACATGTACCGCCGATCTGCCTTTATCCAGCGCGGCTGGCAGGACTGCGGTAGCCATCGCTCCGAAATCACGATGTCGCTACGCCGACAGGCAGCAGCCAGCGCGCGTTCGGGCACATTTTCAAAATTACGGCTGATCAGCACGGCTTTGGGTTCATGGCTGGTCTGTGCCATCAAGACGCTGCAAAAATCGCGATTGCACTGCGCGCCCGGCCATTCGCGCAGATCCTTAATCGCTGTCTCACCGAAACGGTCATCCAGACCGGCAATCTCCAGAAAGCTCTCGCGCGTATAATCACCCGCGCGGCTGCGCAGCAGATACATTTGGCCCACCGGATCAATCAACGCGACATGATGGCCATCGCCCGACACCAAGATATCCGGCCTGTCATGGGTCAGCGCCAACAGGCTGGCCATCGCCATGGGCAGCAATCCCGCCAGCCGCCACCGCCCCTGAATAATCGCCAGCCATAGCGCCCCTGCGGTAAATAACGACAACATCGGCCCGGTAACACCAGGCAACAGGGCTACCGATCCCGGCTGGTCCGCCGTGATATGCGCCATCCACAACAGCAACCTTATCCCCTGCTGCGCCACCCACCAAAATGGCGCGCCCAGACCTGCCAGATCGGTCAGAAGCGCCAGGGCCTCTGCGGGCATGATGACAAAGGTGGTGAGCGGAATCGCGACAACATTGGCAAGTGCGCCCAACAAACCGGTCTGATGGAAATGATGCAGGGCAATCGGGGAAAGCGCCAATTCTATGGCAAGGCCCGTCAGCAATAGCATGCCGATATTGCGCGCCAAACGCATCGCAAAGCCCTCGTCACGGCGGGCAAATAGCGCCTTGATCGGCGGATATTCGTGCAGCGCCACGATACAGGTCACGGCGGCAAAGCTAAGCTGAAAACTCGGCCCCATCACCGCTTCGGGCCAAAACAGCATGACCAGCATCGCACCTGCGGCAATCAGGCGCAGCGAAAACGGATTGCGCCCCATCGCCAGCCCCGCCAGCACCAGCAAGGCGGCGGCGCATGATCGCACCGTCGGCACTTCGGCCCCCGAAAACAAAGTATAGCCAATCCCGGCCACGCCGCCGCC
>JBGSTI010000322.1:0-2280 GCA_041736605.1 Sphingomonadaceae bacterium | reverse complement strand
GCGTGTCGCTGTTCGAGATCAAGCGCACCAATGCGCTGACCACCGATCCCGCCAATCCCGATTTCAGCATCAATGTTGGGGAACAGCGCGTGCGCGGTTTTGAAATTGAAGGCCGCTGGAATCCGGTGGACTGGTGGACGTTGACAGCGGGCTATGCCCTGCTCGATTCCGAAATCACCCGCAGCAATGATGGTATCCAGGGCCTGCGCATCGGCGACGTTCCCCGGCACAGCGTCACGGCGCGCACCGATATTCGCGTGCCCGGCACCGACATCAGCCTGCGCGGCGGGTTCAACCATGTCAGCAACCGGCTGCTCACCAATGGCAGTGCAGTGGTTCTGCCATCCTATACGCTGGCCGATATCGGTTTGGGCTATCGCTTTGATGACATTAGCGTTGATGTCACGGTGACCAACGTGTTCGACGCACGCTATTTCACTGCAACCGGCAATGCTTTGGCCGTTTATCCCGGCGATCCGCGCAGCTTTTCGGTGCGTCTGGGCTTTGCGTTCTGATGGCCGCGGCAGACACAATCGAGACGGGCAAGCCAACAGCGCACGGCTATCGCGCGGTGTGGCGTTGGCATTTCTTTGCCGCTTTGTGGACGGCACCGTTCCTGATCGTGCTGACGCTGACCGGCGCGATCTATCTGTTTGATCGCGAGATTGACGGGTGGTGGAACCGCGATATTCAGACCATCGAACCGGGTGCATCAACACTGCCCTTGGCAACACAGGAAGCAGCGGTGCGCGCCGCCTATCCGGGGGCAACAGTCAACCGGGTGGTGCTGCCGCGTCAGGACCAAGAGGCGGCGCTCTGGAATATCACGCCCGAAGCCGAGCCGGGGCTGAAAAACACGCCGGTTGACGTCTATCTCGATCCCTTTTCCGGCACGGTGACCGGCACCGCCGATCCGGGCAGCCAGCCCATGACCATCGTCCGCGATCTGCATGGCAATCTGATGGGCGGCGATGCGGGCAGCCATATTGTCGAACTGGTTGCCTGCTGGACATTGGTGATGATGGCCACCGGATTGTGGCTGTGGTGGCCGCGCACATGGAAATGGAAGGGCGTGTTCGCGCCCCGCTTATCGGCCAGCGGACGCCGGTTCTGGCGCGATCTGCATGCCATTCCGGCAATGTTCAATGCGCTGTTGGTCATCGGTCTAGTGATGACGGGCCTGCCATGGTCGGCATTCTGGGGAACCCAGTTTGCAAAGCTGAGCGATTATTCGCCGTTCACCGCGACATCGCCCAATTTCAAGGCCCCGCCCAAGGCAGGCGGCGCACTGGCCGATGATCTGCATGCACAGCACGCCATGCCTGATGCCGAAGACAATAAGGTCCCCTGGGTCATTAAGCACAGCCAACAGCCGCATGGATCAGGCCATCATGCCATGACCAGCATTGCGGATATCGAGAAGCTGCTGCCCGAACTGGAGACCGCGAAATATGGCGGCGGCGTGCGGATCAGCTATCCACGCGATGCCACCGGCATTTTCATGATTTCCTATGTGCCTGACAAGGCCGAGGGTCAGCGGACGATCTATGTCGATCCGGGCACCGGCAGGCTGCTGGGCAATATCGGTTGGCGCGAATATAGTCCGCTGGCCAAGGCGGTTGAATGGGGCACCATGACGCATATGGGGCGGCAATATGGGCTGGTAAACCAGCTCGCCAATCTGGCGGTGTGTCTATTGCTGATCGGCAGCGTGGTGGCGGGCCTGATCCTGTGGTGGCGCAGACGGCCCAAGGGAACGCTGGCCGCTCCGGCGCTGAAGGCAGAGGATCGCATGCCCGGCGGAGTCAAGGCACTGCTGATTACGCTGGCGTTGCTGTTCCCGCTGGTCGGCGCGACGATGATTCCGGTGCTGGCCTGGAGCTGGGTGCGGAGATAGCCGTCTTCGTCGTTCCCGCGCAGGCGGGAACCCATCACCGATGCTTGCGGAAGCGAGGTCAGGTGATGGACCCCCGCCTGCGCGGGGGTGACGAGATTTCAATTTTGGGTTTTGCGCTTCAGCGCTTCACCACAATGCAATCCTGACCGCTGGGCTTCAGCTTGGCACAGGCGCGGCCTGCTTCGGCCTGGCTGGCAAAGCCGCCCGCTTGCAAGCGGATGACTGATCCGGCCTTTACCAGATAGGGTTGCAAGCTGGCCATTTCAGGGCGGCTGCGCTCCAGCTTGCCCCAAAGGGCCTCGGCGCGGTCCATGCTGCCAAAGGCACCCAGCTGGATGCGCCATGGGCCAGCAGGGGCGCTGGTGGTGATGGCGGCGGCAACC
>JBGSTI010000134.1:0-3593 GCA_041736605.1 Sphingomonadaceae bacterium | reverse complement strand
CAGCGGGCCGCAAGCGGCGGTGACGCGCGCCTGCGTGTCGGCGGGGACGGCCAGATAAGACAGCTTGAGCATTTCAAGCTGCGCTGCCTGAATGTCATCAAGACGGCACAGAGTGACGGCATATTCAGCGCGCGCCAGCATGGCTTCCTGATCCTGGATCAGATAGCGTTCAAGGACGGTGGCCGCACCGCTCAGGTCATTGACCGCAATCTTGCGCCGCGCCAGATCAAGCGCGCCTGCTTCGGTGGTCGAGGCCGACACTTCGACGTCCAGCACCGCCAGCTCTTCCAGCGCCTCTGGGCTATCGGGCATCAACTGAGTGGCGGGATCAATCGTCTCGATCTGCGCCTGCGCGGGATTGGCAATCAGCATGCTGGCCAGCAATGCGGCACTCCATGCATATTTGTTGGTCTTGGTCACGAATCTTCCCTTTCGTTTGAACCTTGTAACGGAACGCGAACGGATCATTTTTCCGTCGCGCTATAGACGCCATCCCAGTCTGCGCCGGGATCGTTCTGGCGAAATGCGACAATCCGATCTGCATACATCTTGTAGAGCTTGGTCAGGCTGAATCTGGCTGCCAGCTCGGCCCCCTGATCCAGCAGCGCCGATGCCTTGTCCCATTCGCGGGCGCGATAGGCGGCCAGCATCTGATTGTGCTGAACTTCAAACGCCTGGAATGACGCAGTTGCGCGCAAGCCATCATCGCCCAGCAGCACGCGCACTTCCTCGGGCGCATCGCGGCCCACCACGCGGACAAGGTCAAGCGGCAGCGAGGCAAATTCGGGAATTTCGCGGTGCAGTGCGCTACCAATGGCGATTTCGACGCCATAGAATTTGGTCAGCCCCTCAATGCGTGAGGCCAGGTTCACGGTGTCACCGATCAGCGAATAAGATAGGCGCTGTTGCGACCCCATATTGCCAACACAGCACGGTCCGGCGTTGAGGCCGATGCCGATCTTGACCTCGCCCGGCCAGGGCTCTGCCGTCTGATTGGGCATATCGACATTCAGGATTTTGAGGTGATCGACCATCGCCAAAGCGGCGCGGGCGGCATTGCGATGATGATCGGGATCATCGAGCGGCGCATTCCAGAACGCCAGAATGGCATCGCCGATATATTTGTCGATGGTCGATTTCTTTTCGAGCAAGATATCAGTCATCGGCGTCAGGAATGCGATCAGGAAGCGGATAATCTCGTTTGGCGAGAGTTGCTCGGAGATGCGCGAGAAACTGCGCACATCGCAGAACATCACGGTCATTTCGCGCTCTTCGCCGCCCAGTTCCAACTGGCTGGGATCTTCGGCGATGCGCGCCACCAGTTCCGGCGCCAGATAGCGGTCAAACGCATTGCGAATATAGGACCGCTGGCGCTCCTCCTGATAGAAAACCAGCACCGTGCCCAGCAGATAGGCGATCACAATCGCCATGGTCGGCCAAGTGGGGTTGAGCAGATAGCGATGCTCTGAAAACGCATACCAGCTGCCGCCCAGGATCACCGCCACGGCCACACCGGCGATGATTGCGCCCTTTGCTGCCCCCAGCCGCGGCAGGGCGAACACGAGGCCCAAGCCCAGCAGCAATAGCAAAGCCCGCTCCATGCCAATAGCCCAATCGGGGCGATAGAGGAATTTCTTGAGGATCATCTGTTCGGTGGCTTGCGCGTGAACCATCACGCCCAGTTCACGATCATTCAGCGGCGTGGACCGCAAATCGCGCAGGCCAATGGCGCTGGTGCCGATGAAAACGATATGGCCCGCGAACAGATTTTCCAGCTCTGCCGGGCTTAGTTCACCCGACATGATTTTCCATGCAGGCACAATGCGTTCGGGCACGTCGCGGGTATAATGCATCCACATTTCGCCCGCTTCATTGGTGGGGATTTCCACATCGCCTACCTTGATCGATACCACGCTGCCTGCATCACCGCCTTCGCCGCTGGCATCACTGGTTTTGACCAGAATGGAGTCTGTGCCGAAAGCCACGCGCATCGATTCCAACGACAAGGCAGGCAGCATCTGATCGCCCTGAATGGCAATTAACGGCGCGCGGCGGATCACCGAGTCCGAATCCGGCACGATCGACAATGATCCAAGGCCTGCCGCCGGTTCCAGCAATCCGGGCAAGGGCAATACGGCATTGGCATAATGCGGCGCGGCATCGGGCGTTGAACCGCTGACCGCAAAGCCCGCCTTGGGAATGGCCTGATCGATGGTTTTTCCCGGCGTCAGGAAAAACCCCATCACCGATGGCACCGCGCCCAGCACCGTGGCGAATTGATCGTCATTATCGGGCAATGACGCGATGACCCGCGCGGCTTCGGGGTCTGATTTTTCAAACCGTTTGGCGAGGACAGAGGGCGATGTCCGATCTTCCTCTGAAAACACGATATCGAAGGCGATGGCCGATGCGCCTGCTTCGCCCAAAGCCAGCGCCAATCGCGCGGTATCGGTGCGCGGCCATGGCCATTGGCCCTGACGGCGGATTGTTTCATCATCCAGATCGACGATCCGCACCGGCGCGGCTTCATAGGGGCGCGGCGAAATGCGCTGATAGCTATCGAATACCAACAGGCCGATACGGTCAACCACCGGCGAAATCACGGGAATTTGGAATGTCTGCAAGGCGGCAATCAGCATCACCGCCAAAAAGCCGGGAAGCACGGTCCAACGGGCCTTGCCCCACCAGCGTTTGAACTTTTGCAAAATGATCGGCCCCCGCCCCGGAACGGATGGCAAGTCACCACCCGTCAATTATTGTAAAACGCTATCAGAAAGATGATAGGCAAATCAACAGTTATGGTTAACAGCCCGTAATGGTGGCAAGGCTTGGCAAAATCGCCGCTGCCTGTCATTAGCAAAGCTTGTCGCCCGCATTAGCCGGGCAATGCAGGAGCGAAGCATGGCCCAAGCGCCGCAAATCTATGTGTTGAATGGCCCGAACCTTAATTTGCTGGGCACGCGCGAGCCAGAGATTTACGGGTCGGACACGCTGGATGATATTGCCGGACGGCTGGAAGATCGCGCTCGCGAACTGGGGCTGGAAATCGATCTGCGCCAATCAAACCATGAAGGGCATTTGATCGATTGGTTGCACGAGGCGCAGGCGGTGGAGGCCAAGGCGGTGCTGCTCAATGCCGGAGCGTTTACGCACACATCGGTGGCGTTGCATGATGCGATCAAGGCCATCGCCACCCCGGTGATCGAAGTGCATATCTCCAATCCGCACAAACGCGAGGCGTTTCGGCATGTCAGCCTGGTCAGCCAGGCGGCCTTGGGCACGATCTGCGGCTTTGGTGCGCTGTCTTATGAGATCGCGCTAGAGGCTGCCGCGCGGCTTTGATCGCCCGATTTCTGTGGCAAGATGTAATATTTGCGTAACATCGCTCTTGCCCGCAGCGGCCAAGCGGGGGCATAGGCGCTAAGTCAGATGGCCTTGCATAAGGGGCCAGTTCTTCATTTTGCCGGACTTTCAAACCGGCTGGATCAGCATAAGAGGGTAGCATGTCAAACAAGGAACAGCACGGTTCGATGCAAGTGGATGGCGCATTGGTGCGCGAACTGGCCGAATTGCTGGGCGAAACCGGGCTTACC
>JBGSTI010000285.1:0-4366 GCA_041736605.1 Sphingomonadaceae bacterium | reverse complement strand
ATCCCACCAGCTGCCCGGCCGCAGCGCCGCGCCAATGGCCAACGCTCCGCCGATCAGCAACGCCAGCATCAGCGCGCCCGCACCAAGGCCCAAAGAAACAGGTAACCCTTCCGCCACCAATTGGCCGACGGTGAAATCGCGATAGACCAGACTGGGCCCGAAATCGCCCGATGCCAGCCGCGTGACATAAAGCCATAATTGCCCGCCCAACGGCTGATCCAGCCCATATTGTGCCGCCAATGCGCTGCGTGTTGCCTCGTCCAGCGGGCGTTCGCCATCAAAGGGTCCGCCCGGCGCAAAACGCATCAGCAGGAAGGACGCAATCAGAATCACGGCCATGGTGGGGATGGCCGTAAACAGGCGGCGCAGGATCAGCTGACGCATTTGGGCGCGATCATCGGGTCGCTGTATTCCAGCCGAAATAGTCACGAATGGCAGCGGCTTGCGCCGGATCCACCTTGTCCAGCAGCACGCGCGTGGTGTGATGCCCCTCGGTATAGTCGCCGTTGCGCCACGTCCAATCGCTGATATCGGCCACTGCGCCGGTCACGCGCTGGCCCTGGCTGTAGTCCGGATTGATCGGCACATTGCTGAGCGTGCCGCTGAAGCTGGCGCCATCAAAGGCCAGATCGCTCATCCAGATATGCTCATAGCCCTCCAACGGATATTTGACCGAGAACAGCGAATCACTGGCTTGCGGATTGGCAAATCGGGCGAGAAATACGGGCAAAGTGCGCTTGGCCTCGGCCATGGCGGCATTCATCGCCGCATCGTCATTTTGCACCATTTCCACATCGTCGCGTGATTCAGCGATGATATCGTCGCGGGATTTTGTATCGTTTTTCTGTGCGAGCGCGGGGCTGGCAAAGGCCAACGTCGCAGCAATCAGGGCAAGACCGGAACGGCGGATCATCATCAAAGCTCCATCACAGCGAACGCGGCCTTAACCTCGGCAACGAACAATTCGGGTTGTTCCAGTGCCGCAAAATGCCCGCCTTTGTCGAGTTCGTTCCAATAGACGATATTCTGATAACGCCCCTCGGCCCAGCGGCGTGACAGGCGCATGATTTCCATCGGGAACAGGCTGCACGCGGTGGGCACAATGACGGGATCGCTGCTGAGCGTTCGGAAACTATGCCAATAAAGCCGCCCGGATGAGGCCGCACTGTTGGTCAACCAATAGAGCATGACATGGTCGAGCATATGATCGCGCGACACGGCATTTTCCGGGTGGCTGACACCTTGGGCATCGGCACAATCGGTCCAGCCGTGAAATTTTTCGACGATCCACGCCATCTGCCCCACGGGCGAATCGGCAAGGCCATAGCCCAAGGTCTGTGGGCGGGTCGCCTGTTGCGTCGAATAGCCCGCATCCTTGGCCGCATACCATTGCAGCCGCGCCAAGGCCGCCTGTTCCAGTGGGGTCAAATTGTCCATCTTGGCAGGGTCAGGTTGGCCCACGATCATGTTGATATGGATGCCTGCGCATGCGCCCAGCGCCTGTGCGCCGATGGTGGCGGTCACCACCGCGCCCCAATCGCCGCCTTGCGCAAAATAGCGATCATAGCCAAGGCCGCGCATCAGCTGGTCCCACAATTTGGCAATGCGATCGACGCCCCAGCCGGTATCCTTGGGCTTGCCCGAAAAGGCGTATCCGGGCAGCGACGGGATGACGAGGTGATAGTCTTGGCTCAACGGGCCAATGACGCCCATGAACTCCAGCACCGATCCCGGCCAGCCATGGGTGAGCAGCAAAGGCCGCGCGGCAGGGTTTTTGGAGCGGACATGGATGAAATGAATGTCCAGCCCTTCGATTTCGACCAGAAAATTGGGGAGGGCATTCAGCGCCGCTTCGCAACGCCGCCAGTCATAATGATCGCGCCAATAGGCGGTCAATTCCTGCGCATAGGCCAAGGGCAGGCCCTGATCCCAATCATCGACGGTTTCCTTTTCGGGAAAGCGGGTGAGCGCCAGCCGCGCTTTCAGATCGTCCAGATCGCTTTGCGGAATATCGATGGTGAATGGGCGCGGTTCAAATGCCATGCTGATCTCTCCCTTTGGGTGAGGGATGCGGCAGTAGGGCGGGGATTACAACTGGATTTGAAAGAAAGTGGCCCACCCCCGGCCCCTCCCGCTTGCGGGAGGGGAGAAGAACGCATTATCCCCTCCCGCTTGCGGGAGGGGCAGCGAGACTTGCAAGCTTGCTTGTTAGTCGCAGCGGGGTGGGCAATGGCTCAGCGCGTCGGCACGGGCACATCGCCCTTGTAATCATAGAATCCACGGCCAGTCTTGCGGCCCAGCCAGCCGGCCTCGACATATTTGACCAGCAGCGGTGCGGGGCGATATTTGCTGTCACCCGTGGTGTTATACAGCACGCGCACGATATCGAGGCAGGTATCCAGCCCGACGAAATCGGCCAGTTCCAGCGGACCCATCGGGTGATTGAGGCCCAGACGGCAGCCCTTGTCGATATCGGCAATGCTGGCCGTGCCCTGGCCCAGCACGAACACCGCTTCGTTGATCATCGGCAACAGGATGCGATTGACGACAAAGCCCGGCTCATCCTCGGCCAGCACCACTTCCTTGCTCAACAGGCCGCAAAACTGGCGCACGCGATCAATGGTGAATTGCGATGTGGCAAGGCCGGGGATCACTTCGATCAGGCCCATGACTGGCACTGGATTGAAGAAGTGGATGCCGATAAACCGCTCTGGATCAGGCGTAGACGATGCCATGCGCGTGATGGGAATTGACGAGGTGTTGCTGGCCAGAATCGCATCGGCATTGAGCACGGCAGACACGCCCTCGAAAATCTTGCGCTTGATTTCTTCGCGCTCGGTCGCTGCTTCGATCACCAGTTCGGCATCGGCCATTGGGCTGTAATCAGCTACTGGGGTAATACGCGCCAAGGCGGCCTGCGCGTCATCGGGGGTGATTTTCTGGCGACCGACAAGGCGTGCCAGCCCCTTGTCAACTGCGGCCAGGCCACGCTCTGCCGAGGCCAGATCGATATCGGCCAGTTGCACGTTGAGGCCCGCCTGCGCACAGGCTTGCGCAATGCCGGTGCCCATCTGGCCCGCGCCGATGATTGCAACTGTCTTCATGGTGAAATCGCCCTTGTTCTTGATGGTATCGCAACGCGCCGTCCGACTCCATTACGGGCGGCGGTGCGGTGTTAGCAGGTGCAGCATAAGGCGGCGCTGGCCAGTTTGGCAACTGCGCTTTTTTGTGTGCGACGGCTTATCGCGAGGCGCCGGGCACCCATAAAGGATCGCCGTTGGCGCGATTGGCATGGCGCGCGGCCACGAACAACAGGTCTGACAGGCGATTGACATAGGTCAGCGCCGCCGGATTGACCGCGTCATGATCGGCCAGCGCACACAAAGCGCGTTCGGCGCGGCGGCAAATGGCGCGGGCCAGATGAACGTGCGCAGCAAAGGCCGTGCCGCCGGGCAGGATGAAGCTGGCCAGTGGCGGCAGATCATCGTTGAGCGTGTCGATTTGCTGTTCCAGCCAGTCGGTCTGGCTTGCCACCATGCGCAGCACCATTTGCGATGGCGTGAAATCATCGCCGGGCGTGGCCAGATCGGCGCCCAGATCAAACAGATCGTTCTGGATTCGCGCCAGCAACGCGGCGTAATCAGCAGGGGCATGAACCGCCGCAATGCCCAAAGCCGAGTTCAGCTCATCAACATCGCCAATCGCCACCATGCGCGCGGCGTGTTTGGCAACGCGGCTGCCATCGACCAGGCCGGTGGTGCCATCATCGCCGGTGCGGGTGTAGATTTTGTTGAGCTTTACCATCGGTGTGTCCGCCGCGAAACGGCAGCAATCAGCGGTTGATCAGCAACAACACCGCGACGGCAATCACGGCCAGCGCCTGATATTTGATGCGGTTGAACATCATCTGGTTCTGCATCTGGTGCGACCGGGCGACGCCGGGGCTTTCCAGATCCTCTTTGGTCATCTGCATAAATGCGATGAGACCACGGACCAGCGATACGACGACCATGATCGCCAACGCTATGATGACAAGGACGATGAATGTGTTCATGGCGCATGAGATAGGCGCATGGGGTAAGGTTCACAAGGGCGCGCAGGGTGACGCTGTAAATAAAGACAGGTTGGGATGATAATCCGAAACTGACGTGCTCCGGCGCAGGCCGGAGCGGTGGCGATTGGGCGCGGCCTCTGTTCGCATGCGCCACCACTCCGGCCTGCGCCGGAGTACATGCGTTAGAATGATCTTCCTGTTTCCCCGGCAGACAAATTCGCCTTATAGATCAGCCATGATCAAGCCCAACCGACTGACCGCCCATTTCTCCATCGTCTTGGCCGCCTTCGTGTTGCTGTCTGCCCCCGCCCA
>JBGSTI010000257.1:0-2037 GCA_041736605.1 Sphingomonadaceae bacterium | reverse complement strand
GTGGAGGGGGACAGGATGATGACCTGATCACAGCCAATCCCGCGATGCCGGTCCGCCAAGGCGCGGGCCAGTTCGCCGGACACGGATACAGGAGAATCGCGGCCATCTATGACCACGAAATCATTGCCCAATCCATGCATTTTGGTGAACGCGATACGCATGGCGCGCAGATAGGGGTTTCAGGTCACGAAGTCCATGGGGGCAGATGCGCGGCGCTTAGCCAACATTCCGTTTGGGTATGACCACAGGCTCGCTTGGTTCACTGGCAAAGGGCACAGGCGGCGCTGGCACAGCATTGCCGCGCACCAGCAGATCGCGTTCCGCCAACAGCGCGCGGGTGGCGTGCACGTCCAGCGGGCGACCATAGAGATAGCCCTGACCCTTCAGGCAACCCAGCGATTTCAGATGCTCCACCGTGGCGCTCGATTCGATGCCTTCGGCAGTGATCGGCAGACCCATTGAATCGCCCAGCCGCGTGATATCCTCGACAATGGCGGCGCTTTCGCTGCTTTCGCTGATTGATGTCACAAAGCTGCGGTCGATTTTGATATGATCAAAGGGCAAGGTGCGCAGATGGGCCAGTGAGCTATAGCCCGTGCCAAAATCATCCAGCGCCACTTTGACGCCCTGATTTTTCAGGCTGCCAACAATGGTCTGCGCCAAATTGATATTTTCAAACAGGCATGTCTCGGTGATTTCCACCTCCAACCGGTTGGCCGGGAATCCGGTTTCGACCAGCAGGCGCAGGATTTTCTGCGCCAGCCATGGATCGCGCAATTGCACCGGCGAAATATTTATCGAAATGGTCAGCGCCGCATCCCATTCGCGCGCATCGCCCATGGCCTGACGCATGATCGATTCGGACAGCGCCGAAATCAGCCCGGCTTCCTCTGCAATCGGAATGAAGATGTCGGGCGAGATCGGGCCAAGCGTCGGCGAGGTCCAGCGCGCGAGCACTTCAAAACCGATCAGCTTGCCGGTGGAAAGATCGATCTGCTGTTCGTAATGCGGCTCCAGCTCGCCATTTTCGATGCCACGACGCAGACCCGATTCGATTTCATTGCGGAACCGCAGTTCGTTTTCCATCGACTGGTCAAACCAGCTATAGCAATTGCGCCCGCGCTTTTTGGAATAATACATCGCGATATCAGAACGGTGCATCAGGCCATCGGCGGTTTCGGCATTTTCGTTGGTGCGGGTGATGCCGATGGAGGGCGTAACGCCCATCATATTGCCCTGATTATCAAACGGCGTTTCAAACGCTTCGATGATCTGGCTGGCGACGCGCTCTACTGTGTCCGAACGGCTGGCCTCGAATGGGAAGGCGCAGGAAAATTCATCGCCACCCAATCGCGCCAGCAACGCGCCGGGGGGCAGCGCCTTTTCGATGCGACGGGCCGAATCGATCAGCACCATGTCGCCGGTCTGGTGACCATGAATGTCATTGACGTCTTTGAAGTGATCCAGATCGATCAGCATATAGGCCACGGCCATGCGGCGTTCGCGGGCCTTGGTGATCAGCTCTGCCGCGCGTTCGCCCATCGAACGGCGGTTGAGGCAACCGGTCAGCGGATCGATGGTGGCCAGCGCATTGGCGCTTTCCTCGGCGCGGCGGCGTTCGCCGACTTCGCGCACCAGTTCGGCATAGCGGCGCCAGCAGAATATGATCAACGCGATATTGAGCAGCATGGCGGTGGCGATGATATTATCTGGCCCGCCGCCGATTCCGTAAAAGGACCGCACGATCTGGGGCATCACAATGCCGCCGGTTCCCACGAACAGGATGATCGCGGCAAAGGCTATGCCGCCCATCAGGAAATCGGTGCCAGCCCGCGATGTCGATGCCTGGCGCGTAAAAATGCTCATTCAATCCCCGCAATCCTGACCCGATAGCCGGGCAGGCATCTTCATTTGGTAAGTAAACATGCCATGATGCTGCTGAATTTTTGGTTAAGTCCTGCCTTAGAGCGTGAAGACATTAGATTGATACACCGCGACGGAGCCGATTTTGGCCGAAGGCAAGGCGCGCGGAGGGAG
>JBGSTI010000228.1:0-7996 GCA_041736605.1 Sphingomonadaceae bacterium | reverse complement strand
GATTTCAGCAACGCAGCGCCTGTCGACGCGCAGGATCTGGAAAATTTGGGCGTCCGTGTGACGGCGCATATTTCCATGGTCTCCATCGGCGAAGTTGTTGAAATTGCAGGATCTACCAGCCAAGTGGTTCTGGATGTATCGCGCGTTCACGCTTGCGCAGAATCGCATGATCCCAGCATTGCGATGGCAGGGCAAGTCGGCAGCCAGATCAAGATTCGCCTCGGCAATCGCTGGCTTTTGGCCAATGTCCGCAGCCAGCGCCTGCATCCGCGCGATCCCGGCTGTATTATCGCATTTATCGATTTTCTGGGTGAGGGCGATGAAGAACGCCTGACGGGCCGCATCTATAACTTCCGGCGCGGTGTCACCCGCTATCCCGTGCCCGGCACGCAGGTTTATCCGGCCACATCAGAGGATTTGCGCCAGATTTACGCCGCCGATGGCCGCGCTAATATCGAAGTGGGCACCGTTTATCCCACCAGCGATATTCGCGGTGCGATGTATGTTGATGCCATGTTGGGCAAGCATTTCGCGTTGCTGGGTTCAACCGGCACTGGCAAATCGACGTCTGCGGCGCTGATCCTGCACCGCATTTGTGATGTTGCGCCTGATGGCCATATCGTGATGATCGATCCGCATGGCGAATATATGGCAGCGTTCAAGGATCGCGGCGCTCTGTTCGACGTATCGAATTTGGGCATGCCTTATTGGTTGATGAATTTCGAAGAGCATTGCGAAATCTTCATCACCACCGATGGCTCTGAACGGCAGATGGATAGCGATATTCTGGCCAAATGCCTGTTGCAGGCGCGCCAGAAAAACCGGCTAGCTGAGACATTGGGCAAGATCACCGTGGATACGCCGATCCCCTATCTGCTGTCTGATCTGCTGGGCGCGATCATGACCGAGATGGGCAAGCTGGACAAATCAAATACCAGCGCCCCCTATATGCGGGTGAAGGGCAAGATCGACGAGATCAAGAATGATCCGCGCTATGCCTTTATGTTTTCCGGCATGTTGGTGGGGGATACGATGGCCGAATTTATTGGTAAGATTTTCCGCCTGCCCAGCGAAGGCCGCCCGATTTCGATCATCGACGTGTCGGGTGTTCCGTCAGACATTACCTCAACCGTGGTTGCGGTGCTGGCGCGTCTGACATTCGATTATGCCATCTGGTCACGCATGGAGCCGCAACGCCCCGTGCTGCTGGTGTGCGAAGAGGCGCACCGTTATGTGCCCAATGAAAAGAACTCGGATCGTTCGTCGGTGGGCCGCATCCTGTCGCGCATCGCCAAAGAGGGCCGCAAATACGGCATTTCGCTGGGTCTGATTACCCAGCGTCCATCCGATTTGGCCGAAGGCGTGCTGTCGCAATGCGGCACGATCATCGCCATGCGCCTCAACAATGATCGAGACCAGGCGTTCGTGAAGGCCGCCATGCCCGAAGGCGCACGTGGTTTCCTCGATTCGATCCCGGCGCTGCGCAACCGCGAATGCATCATTTGCGGCGAGGGCGTGTCGATTCCGATCCGCGTTGCTTTTGACGATCTGGAGCCCAATCGCCGCCCAGCATCGGCTGATCCCAGTTTTTCGGAACTGTGGAATCAAACCGGTGGCGAGGAAGAAAGCGTCGCCCGTGTGGTCCAGCGGTGGCGCGCCAACGGGTGATATTTTAACCGAAAGGTTAAACTTTGTGCTTTGGGGGCGGTTCGGCCCTTGCAGCATCATTTCCTAGATGACATGGAATGCAGACGAGATCTGGATTTCAACAGGATCAGGAGATGGTGAGATGCTGAACGGACAAATGCTTATCAATGGCGCGCTGGTGGATGGCGCGGACCAGCTGGACGTTATCAATCCGGCGACGGGCCAGCCCTTTGCGCGGATTGCGCGGGCCAATTCTGATCAACTCGAAGAAGCCGTAGCGGCAGCCAAAGCGGCTGCTCCCGCATGGGCGGCGCTGAGCTATGAAGAGCGCGGCGCGATGATCGCCAAGCTGGCCGATGCGCTGGACGCGCAAAAAGACGAGATCGCCAAACTGGTCACCACCGAACAGGGCAAGCCGCTGGCCCAGGCCATGGGCGAAGTGATCGGCAGCATCTATCAGTTGCGCTATTACGCAGCGCAGCGGCTGGAAAACAAAACGCTGAAAGACAATGACAAGGTGCGGATCATCGAGCATCGCACCCCGCTGGGCGTGGTGGCAGCGATTACACCGTGGAATTTCCCGTTCATGATGGTCACCCAGAAAATCGGCCCGGCGCTGATTACCGGCAATACTGTGGTGGCCAAGCCTGCGCCGACCACACCGATGTCGGCGTTGAAAATCGCTGAACTGGCGGCGGACATTTTCCCGGCCGGCGTGCTGAACGTTATCATCGATAACAATGATCTGGGCGGTCAGCTGTCTGCCCATCCCGATATTGCCAAGGTCAGCTTTACCGGATCGACCGGCACAGGCCGCAAGATCATGGCATCGGGCGCCGATGATCTGAAGCGCATCACGCTGGAACTGGGCGGCAATGACGCTGCGATCATCATGGATGACGTTAACCCCAAAGATGTTGCCCCCAAGATTTTCAACGGCGCGATGATCAATGCTGGCCAAGTGTGTCTGGCGATCAAACGGGTTTATGCGCACAGCTCAATCTATGATGAGCTGTGCAGCGAACTGGCGACTTTGGCGCAAAATGCCGTGGTTGATGATGGCCTGAATCAGGGCGCGCAGATCGGCCCGGTGCAAAACAAGATGCAATATGACAAGGTGTGCGGCTTCCTTGAGGATGCGCAGGCCAATGGCACGATCCTGGCGGGTGGCAAGCCGCTGGACCGCGATGGCTATTTCATTGCGCCAACCATCGTCAAGGATATCGGCGATGATGCCCGGCTGGTTCGTGAGGAACAATTTGGCCCGGTTCTGCCGATCATGAAATTCGACGATATCGATGATGCCATCGCCCGCGCCAATGATAATGAATATGGCCTGGGCGGCACGATCTGGGCCGATGATGTGGAGCGCGGCATCGCAGCGGCGATGAAGATCGATTCCGGCACAGTGTGGGTGAACAAGCATCTGGACCTGCCGTTTGATGTGCCGTTCGGTGGATCGAAACAATCAGGCATTGGCCGCGAAGGTGGCGATGATGGCCTGCACGCCTATACCCAGCCGCATATCGTCAACATCGCCAAATAAGCTGGTCTGATGACCGGATCCATTGGCGGCGGCGCGTAGCCGTGCGCCAATGGATCATTACGCAAAGGTTGAGGAGACGGACACATGGCGCTGAAAACACGGATAACCGAGATGCTGGGCATCGCGCATCCCATTGTGCAGGGCGAGATGCAATGGGTGGGCGTTGCCGAAATGGCCAGCGCCGTATCGAACGCTGGCGGCCTCGGAATCCTCACCGGCCTGACCCAGCCTTCGGCGCAGGCGCTATCGGCGGAAATCGAACGCTGCCGGTCGATGACGGACAAACCGTTTGGCGTAAACCTGACCGTATTTCCCACCATCAATCCGCCCGATTACCGCGCCTATGCGCAGGCGATTATCGATAGCGGTGTCAAAATTGTTGAGACGGCAGGCACTCCTGCGGTGCGCGTATTGTGGGAAATGATGCAGCCGCACGGCATCCGCATCCTGCACAAATGCACCGCTGTGCGTCACGCGCTGTCGGCAGAACGTGCCGGGGTCGATGTGATTTCCATCGATGGTTTTGAATGCGCGGGCCATCCCGGCGAAGACGATATTCCCGGTCTGATCCTGATCCCGGCCGCCGCCGATAAGGTCAAGATTCCGATGCTGGCCAGTGGCGGTTTCGCCGATGGGCGCGGGCTGGCAGCGGCTTTGGCGTTGGGCGGAGAGGGCATCAACATGGGCACGCGCTTTACCGCCACGGTCGAAGCACCGATCCATCAGAGCTTCAAAGATGCAATGGTCGCCAATGACGAGCGCGGCACCGATCTGATTTTCCGCAGCTATCGCAACACGGCGCGCGTCGCGAAAAATGAGATTTCGCAGCAAGTCGTGGCGGCAGAGCGCGAGGGCAAGCCATTTGAGGCCGTGGCCGATCTGGTCAAGGGCGCGCGCGGCCGCGAAGGTTTGAACAGCGGCGACATCAATCACGGCATCTGGAGCGCCGGGATGGTGCAGGGCCTGATCCATGATATCCCGACCTGTGCCGAACTGGTCAGCCGGATCGTTGCCGATGCAGAGGCAATCATTCGGGATCGCATGTCGAAGATGCTTGTATCCTGATCCGTCTCATACGCCATCTCCCTTTCGCTCTATTGGGGTTCAATCAATGACCATCACGCCCGGCATGGACGCCGACATTTTCGAGCAGTTCATCGAACAATTGCAACGCTATGTTCGTGAGCGCCTGATCCCGGCGGAAAAAGACATTCTGGAAACCGACCAGATCCCCGACGCGATCCTCAATGAAATGCGCGACATGGGCCTGTTTGGCCTGACCATGCCCGAAGAATTTGGCGGCGCGGGCATGAATATCAGCCAATATGTGCGCACCATTCGCGAGTTGGCTTATGCCATGCCGTGCTTTCGGTCGATCATTTCGATCAATATCGGCATGGTGTGTTCGGCGCTGAAAAATGTCGGAACTGAGGAGCAAAAGGCGCAATGGCTGCCGCGTCTGGCAGCAGGCGAGATTGCATGCTTTGGTTTGACCGAGCCCGGCTCTGGTTCGGACTCGGCGGGCATGCAGACGATGGCGGTGCGCAAGGGCAATGGTTACGTGCTGAACGGCACCAAACGCTACATCACCAATTCGCCCTTTGCCAAAATGGCGCTGATCATGGCGCGGACCAATAAAGAGGCCCTGCCCAAAAACGCGCATGTCTCTGCCTTTCTGGTGCCGATGGACACGCCGGGTATCAGTGTTGGTAAATCGGACAAGAAAATGGGGCAGGCGGCGTCGCATATCGCCGATATCATCATGGAAGATGTATATGTGCCCGGCGAGGCGCTGCTGGGCGGCGAAGAGGGCAAGGGCTTTATCTATGCAATGAAAAGCCTCGACAATGGACGGCTGAGCGTTGGTGCAGCGGCCACGGGTTATGCGCGGCGGGCGCTCGACAGCGCGCTGCGTTACGCCAATGAACGCAAGGCTTTTGGCGAACCCATTGCCAATTTCCAGCTGATTCAGCAGATGCTGGCCGATAGCGATATCGAAATCTATGCCGCAGAATGCATGCTGGAAGACGCTGCACGCCGCGCCGATACGGGCGAAAATGTGCTGCGCAAAGCGGCGGCCGCCAAAGTGTTTGCCAGCGAAATGTGCGGCCGTGTGGTCGACCGGGTGGTCCAGATTTACGGCGGTGCAGGCTATCTGGCCGAATATGACGCCGAGCGTTTCTTTCGCGATGCGCGCATCTATCGCATTTACGAGGGCACGACGCAGATCCTGCAATTGCAGATCGCCAAGCATATGTTGCGCGAATGGGCGGCGCAGGCGTGATGGGCGTGTGCCATGTATAACCTCCTGTCCGGCCTTTCCGTCATCGAAGTATCTTCGTTTGTCGCGTCGCCAACGGCGGGTCTTTATTGCGCGCAAATGGGGGCAGAGGTCATTCGCGTCGATCATGTCGCGGGCGGGCTGGATTATGGCCGGGCCATGACCACGCGCGAAGGGCGGTCGCTGTCATGGGAAAATCTCAACCGGGCCAAGAAAAGCGTCGCGCTCAATCTGCAATCGGGCGAAGGGCGCGAATTGCTGGTCGAATTGACGCGCGCCACCGGGCAGTTCATCACCAACCTGCCGGTCGACAGCTTCCTCAGCCATGCGCGGATTGCCGAGGGACGGCCCGATCTGGTGTCGGTGCGGATCATGGGCTGGCATGATGGGCGGCAGGCGATGGACTTTACCGTCAATGCGGCGTCGGGCTATCCACTTATGACCGGGCCTGATAATTGGGACCCGGCCAGCGCGCCGCCGGTCAATCAGGTGCTGCCTGCCTGGGATTTCATTACAGGTGCCTATTGCGCCTTTTCGCTGCTGGCGGGCCTACGCCACCGCGACGCGACAGGCCAAGGCAGCGAATTACGCGTGCCCTTGGGCGATGTCGCGATGGGCACGGTCGCCAATAGCGGTGCGATGGCCGAGATGCTCTATCGTGGCGGCAATCGCGAACGCATTGGCAATGCCATTTGGGGGGCGTTTGGGCGTGATTTCACCAGCCGCGATGGCCAGCGTTTCATGGTCGCGGCGTTGACGCCCAAGCAATGGGCCGCGACGCTGAAAGCCTTTGATCTGTCCGATGCCGTGGCCGCGATTGAGGCGCGGCTGGGCGTCGATTTCAGCACGGATGATCAGGCCCGCTTTGCCCATCGGCAAGAGCTGTTTGCGCTGTTTCAAGCCGCCGCCGCCGAAAGCGATTATGCGGTGCTGGCGGACCGGTTGACCAAGGCTGGGGCCACGTTTGAACGCTATCGCACAATGTTTGAGGCGGCGCAGGATCCCGATCTGGTGACCAACAATCCGCTTTTTGGCCCATCGCCCACCAATCCCAGCGGCTTTGCTTATCCCGCAGCGCGGTCGTTCGCCAATATCCCGGACCAAGAGGCTGGCGATCCCTTGCCCGCGCCGCTGCTGGGCGCGGATAGCGAGCAAGTGTTGGCCGAGCGTCTGGGCCTGTCATCGGGTGCCATTGCCCAGCTTATCGATTCTGGAACCGTAGGAATAGCTTCATGACACTTCGCCGCGCCGCCATTGTTGCCCCTATCCGCACGCCTGTTGGCAAATTTGGCGGAGCCTTGGCCTCGCTCAATGCGGGCGCATTGGGTGGGATTATTTTGAAGGCGCTTATGGAGCGGACCAAAATCGATCCGGCGCGCGTCGATGATGTGGTGTTCAGCCAAGGCTATGGGAGCGGCGAAGCGCCGTGCATTGGCCATTGGAGCTGGCTGGCGGCGGGGTTGCCCATCGAAGTGCCCGGCTATCAGCTGGATCGGCGCTGTGGCTCTGGCCTTCAGGCAATCATCAACGCGGCGATGATGGTGCAGACCGGCGCGAGCGATGTGGTGGTGGCGGGCGGATGCGAAAGCATGTCGAATGTCGAGCATTATACGACAGACATCCGCAAGGGCGTGCGTGCGGGCAATCTGACACTGCATGACCGGCTGACGCGCGGGCGGGTGATGAGCCAGCCAGTTGAACGCTTTGGCGTGATTTCTGGCATGATCGAAACGGCGGAAAATCTGGCCAAGGACTGGAATATCAGCCGCGAGGCGTGCGATGCCTATGCCGTGCGATCGCACCAGCGCGCTGCCGCTGCCTGGGCTGCGGGCAAATTCGATGATGAACTGGTGCCAGTATCGATCCCCCAGAAAAAGGGCGATCCGGTGCTGTTCGATCATGACGAGGGCTATCGCGCCGATGCCACGTTGGAGAGTATGGCCAAGCTGCGCGCGCTGGAGGGCGGCGTGGTGACGGCGGGCAATGCCAGCCAGCAAAATGACGCCGCTGCCGCCTGTCTGGTGGTGGCAGAGGACAAGCTCGACGAACTGGGGCTGGAACCCATTGCCTGGTTCCACAGCGCCGCGGCGGCAGGATGCGATCCCAGCCGCATGGGCTTTGGCCCGGTGCCTGCGACCCAGCGGTTATTTGCCCGCAACGGCCTGTCATGGGATGATATTGGCCTGATTGAACTCAACGAAGCGTTCGCGCCGCAAGTGCTGGCCTGTCTGAAAGGCTGGGGCTGGAGCGATGATGATAGCCGCCATGACATTCTGAACGTCAATGGATCAGGCATTTCGCTGGGCCATCCGATTGGCGCAACCGGTGGGCGCATCCTTGCCAATCTGACGCGCGAAATGCAGCGCCGCGATGTGCGCTATGGCCTGGAAACCATGTGCATCGGCGGCGGGCAAGGGATTGCAGCGGTGTTTGAACGCGCATGAGCTTTGCCGCTGCTCTGCAATCGGCGCAGGCCTATCGCGATGCGGCGCGCGGGGCGCTGGCGGCGCGGTTGGCCGATA
>JBGSTI010000176.1:0-3959 GCA_041736605.1 Sphingomonadaceae bacterium | reverse complement strand
CGCGGCGTGCCGGTGCGCTTTGTTTGGGCGCTGCCGCAGGTGCTGCGCGACGGCTATGTGCGCCTGCCCGATTATGTTCAGGAGGATGATATGAACGCTTTTGATCCGGTGCATTTCCCGCTGTCGCCGGGGCAGGAAGCGGCGGTGGACATTGCGTTCCCGGCGCGCATTTTTACCGGCACCAGCGGCCATGAGGTGCGCAACAGCGAATGGCGCGATGCCTTGCTGCATTATGATCTGGCGCCCGCGATCCGATCTGCCGATGATGCCAATACGCTCATCGCCTTTTACCGGGCACGGCGCGGCCCGGCGCGTGGGTTTCTGCTGCATGATCTGCGCGATGATCGGTCGTGTGCGCCGGGGGTAGGGGTGCAGCCGGGCGACCAGTTGCTGGGCATCGGCGATGGCGAAACCAGTCGCTTTGTCTTGGTCAAACGTTACGGCACAGGCGATGACGCACAGGTCCGGCGCATTACCCGGCCACGCGGCGATAGCGTGCGGGTGGCGGTGGATGGCGTGGAATTGGCCTCTGGAGCTTGGTCGCTTGATGACAGCGGCGTGATTGTGCTGGACGCTGCTCCAGCGAACGCAACAGTCATCACCGCCGGTTTCCAGTTTGACGTGCCCGTCCGCTTTGCCAGTGACCGGCTGGAATTGCAGGGCTTTACCCATCAAGCAGAGCAAATTGCCAGCGTGCCCCTGATCGAAATCCGCGAGGCGCAATGACCATGCGGTTTTTTGATAGCCCGCTTGAAACTAACGCCCTGATCTGGCGGCTGGAAAGGCGCGACGGCTTCACCATCGGGTTGACCTCGCACGATCAGGATCTGTGGATTGATGGTGTGCGTTATCGCGCCGCCCCCGGCCTGATGCCATCGGCCATCATGCTGGGATCAGACACACGGCCCGATACGCTGGACCTTGATGGTGCCTTGGCCAGCAATGCGATCCGCGCCGATGATCTGGCGCAAGGCCTGTGGGACGGCGCGCATATCTGCATTTCCATGATCGATTGGAGCGCGCCAGACCAGCCGGGCCTTATGCTATTCATCGGCACATTGGCCGAGGTGACCGCAGCTGAGGGGCAATTTTCGGCCGAGGTGCAATCGATCAAGACGCAGCTTGGGCGGCCCTATTTGCCGCAAACATCGCCATCGTGCCGTGCGCGTTTTTGCGGGCCAGGGTGCAATCTGTCTGCGGCGCGTTTTTCAAGCGAGGCTGTGGTGGCCGAAGTGCAAGGACTGGCCATTGCATTTGCCACATTGCCGCGCCCACTGGACGCCTATGTCTTTGGGCAAATGCGCTGGAGCGATGGGGCCAATGCTGGGCTGACGGCCGATATAGTGGGTGTGACGCAGGATCAGGTGGCGCTGCAACTGGACTCCCCCATGCCCTATCCCATCCTGCCGGGTGACCGGGCGCAGCTGATCGAAGGCTGTGACCATGAATTTGCCACTTGCAAGGATCGCTTTGCCAATGGCCACAATTTTCGCGGCGAACCGCATCTGCCGGGTCATGACCTGTTGATGCGCTATCCGGGCGGTCAGGGATGATCGGCGCGGCAATTGCCTTGGCTGCACGGCAATGCCTGGGCGCGCCGTTCCGTGTGCATGGGCGCGATCCGGCAACGGGGCTGGATTGTGTGGGTTTGGTGGCATGGGCGTTGGACCGGGCCGGGCAGGGCGTAATTGCTCCGGCGGACTATAGTTTGCGCATGGCGGACAGCCAACGTGTGTTCGCCTTTGCTGACGCACAGCAATGGCAGCTGCAAAAGGACTATCCACCGCGCACCGGCAGCATCCTGTTGCTGCGCCCCAGCCCGGTGCAATTGCATCTGGGCATTGTTGCAGGGGCGCACTTTATCCATGCCCATGCCCGCCTGCGCCGCGTGGTTGAGGCTCCGCTGCCGCCCGTCGCCGATATCGTCACGGCGTGGGCCGTTCCTTCCAGCATGAAAGGCTGATCGTCCATGGCAACATTGATCCTTACCGCCGTTGGCACGGCTGTTGGCGGGCCATTGGGCGGTGCCATTGGTGCGCTGGTGGGACGCAGCGTCGATCAGCGGCTGCTGGGCAAATCGCGCCAAGGCCCGCGCCTCAAAGACCTGGACGTCCAGACATCGACCTATGGCAGCGCAATCGCCCGGCTCTATGGCCGGATGCGGGTGGCGGGCAGTGTCATCTGGTCCACCGATTTGCAGGAACATCGCGAAAAGCGCAGCGGCGGCAAGGGCCAGCCATCGGTGGTGCAATATGGCTATTCGGTGTCGCTGGCGGTTGCGTTATCCAGCAGGCCGATTGAAGGCGTTGGCCGCATCTGGGCCGATGGCAAATTGCTGCGCGGCGCGGCGGGCGATTTCAAGACGCCGTGCACGATGCGCGTGCATCATGGCCATGACGATCAGCCTGTTGATCCGCTTATCGCACAGGCCGAAGGGGCAGGCGGCAGTCCGGCCTTTCGTGGGCTGGCCTATGTAATGCTGGAGGATATGGACCTTGCCGAATTTGGCAATCGCATCCCATTGCTGACATTTGAAGTGATCGCTGATGCCGGTGTCGTGACGATGGCAGCGATTTGCCGCGATTGTGCAGGCGGCGTGCTGGCGGAAAACGAAGGCTCAGATGTCAGCCCCGAATTGATGGGCTTTGCGGCAGAAACACCGGATATCGCCAGTCTGATTGACAACCTGTCCAGCATTGCGCCCTTGCCGCTTGTCGAACGCGACAGCCAGATCGTGATGGGCCGCGCGTCAGCGTCGCCTGCGGTCCTGCCCTTTTCTATCGTCCCCGCAGCATCAGGCCAGTCCAGTGGCGGGCGATCATCGCACACCCGGCGCGCGCTTGAAAACGGCGCAACGCTATCGACGTTGCGTTTCTATCAGGCCGATCGGGATTTTCAGCCCGGTTTGGTGCGGGCGCGGCATGGCAATCCGGTGCCAGGTTCCGCGCAGGTCGATCGTGAACTTCCCGCCGCCATGAACAGCGCACAGGCACAGGCGCTGGTTGATCGCAGCGCCCAGATTGCGCGCACCAATCAGCGAATCCGCACGCATTTTTGCGCGGCTTTAGGCAATGATGTGTTTCCCGGCAGTACGCTGGTTGATCCCGCTGATTCGAGCCAGTGGGTGGTCAGCACGATGGAATGGAACGCCGATGGTTGCGAACTGGCGCTGCAACCGGCTCAGGCATTGCCGATGCCCGCTATATCTCCACCCGCGCCGGGCCGGGTGATGAGTGAGGCTGATCTGGCCAATGGCGCAACGCTGTTGATGCTCGCCGATTTGCCGATGCTGCCGGGTTCCGAACCGCATATGACCAACGTTATTGCCGCCGCGTCATCGGCTGCACCCGGATGGAAGGGCGCGCAACTGTATCGCGTTTTGCCTTATGGGGCCTTGGAGCCATTGGGCCTGTCGGTGCGTCAAGCAGCGTTGATCGGTACAGTTGCGATACCGCCTGCATCGGCTCGGCCCGGTCTGGTTGATTGGGCCAATTCAATCGTGATTGATATCATGGGCGGCGATGCGTCTATTTTGGCCAATGCCAGCATCACCCAGATCGCGCAGGGCCGCAATCTGGCTTTGTTGGGCGATGAACTGATCCAATTCAGCCGCGCGGATCCATTGGGGCAGGGGCAATGGCGCTTGTCAGGCTTGTTACGCGGGCTGGGAGGAACCGAGCCAGCGATGGCCAATCATATTGCGGATGAAGCCTTCCTTTTGATTGATGACGATGTGCTGCCTTTGCCGGGTTCGCTGATTCTCGATGGAGGAGCGCTGACGATTGCGGGCGTCGCCGCGGCCTATTGGTTCGTGCCTGGGGCGGCCGACGGCCGTTGGCCGCTGCTCGATGTGTCGCAGCCCGATACGACCCCGGCAATCGCCACCCGTGCTTATGGCCATGAGCCAATGCGCGTCGCCGCTATGGGGCGCGCGATTATGGAGGGGTTGCGGCAGGCGG
>JBGSTI010000125.1:0-6488 GCA_041736605.1 Sphingomonadaceae bacterium | reverse complement strand
GGTCGCTTCCAGATCAAGATGGTTCGATGGTTCGTCGAGCAACAGCAGATCGGGTTGCGAGAATAAGAGCGCGCCCAAGGCGACACGCATTTTCCAGCCGCCCGAAAAACTGTCCAAAGGTCGCTGCTGCATCTCTTCATCAAAGCCTAGGCCCACCAGAATGCGTCCGGCGCGCGCAGGGGCGGCATAGGCATCAATGGCAATCAGCCGTTCATGAATGTCGCCCAAGCGGTGCGGCTCAACGCAGGTTTCGCTTTCGGCCAGCAAGGCGGCGCGTTCGGTGTCGGCAGCGAGCACGGTGTCAAACGGGGTTGCCGTGCCGCTGGGCGCCTCTTGCGCGATATAGCCGATCCGCGCCGTGCGGGGCAGATCGATACTGCCTTCATCGGGATCAATCTGGCCAATCACCGCCTTCATCAGTGTAGACTTGCCCGCGCCATTGCGCCCGATCAGGCCTACACGCGCGCGATTGGGCAAGGCGGCACTGGCGCGGTCCAGAATAACGCGCCCGCCAAGGCGCACCGTGATATCATTGAAAATCAGCATGGCGCGCCCTTAGAGCGATTTGTGCGCCGATGGAAACAGGGAATGGGGACTGCCCCCTATTTCTCGTCATTCCCGCGCAGGCGGGAAACCATCACCCGCCATTGCGTAAAACCTATGCGGTTCATTGATTGGTGAGGTCAGGTGATGGATTCCCGCCTACGCGGGAATGACGAACCTTTGTGTTGAAGACCTTATCCCCCCGAACATTTCGCCGCAAACCGCTGTATAGCATCGGTCTTGCCTGCCACTATCAGCGTATTGGCCTGATCCACCACGGTTTCCGGCTTGGCATATTCAAAATCCGCGCCTGCACGCTTTACGCCCACCACGGTCACTGCGAACTGGCTGCGCAGACCCGCCTCGGCCAGGGTCTTGCCCCAAACCAGCTCAGGCGCGGAGACTTGCGCAACCGCAAAGCCATCGGGAAATTCGATGAAATCCATCACCCGGTCCGAAATGATATGCGCCACCCGCTCACCCATGGTCAGTTCGGGATAGATCACATGGTGCGCGCCCATCCGTTCCAGCATGCGGCCATGGCGCGGCCCCAGCGCCTTGGCCCAGATATCCTTTACGCCAATATCCGCCAGCGCCATGGTGGTGAGGATGCTTGATTCCAGATCGGAACCGATGCCAATCACCACATGATCCATATCGTGCAGGCCCAATTCGCGCTGGGTTTGTTCATTGGTGCAATCGGCCTGCACCACATGGGCCAGCCGGTCAGACCAGCTTTGCACAATGCCAGCATCGCTATCGATGCCCAGCACTTCATGGCCCAGATTGGCCAAAGCCTGCGCCACCGCGCCGCCAAAGCGGCCAAGGCCAATTACGGCCACGCTGGCACGGGGGGCGAATTTGAGTTTAGCCAATGATCGGGCGCTCCTCTGGATATTGAAAGCTTTGCGGGCGGGTGCGCAGCACCAAGGCCGCGCCAAGGCTGATCGGGCCAACGCGGCCAATGAACATCAGGATGATCAGGATCAACTGCGCCGATGGTGGCATTTGCGCGGTGATGCCGGTGGTCAGGCCCACTGTGGCAAAGGCAGACGTCACCTCAAACACCACATCACGCAGCGCAAAATCGGTGGTCAGCAATATCCCCATGGTGCCAAGGCCAATGGCGGTCGCGGCCAGAAACATGATCGCCAGCGCCTGACGCTGCACCGCGCCGGGCAGGCGGCGGCCAAAGGCGCTGCTATCTTGCGTGCCGCGCAGTTCCGCCCAGACAACAAGGGCCAGCACCATGAAAGTGGTGATCTTGATACCGCCCGCCGTACCCAGACTTCCGCCGCCAATCACCATCAGGAAACAGGCCAGAACAATGCTGGCATCATCCAAAGCCGCCAGATCAAAACTGTTAAACCCGGCGGTGCGCAGCATCACGCTGTGCGTCAGCGCGTTCAATGTTGCCTTGGTCGCATCCATTGCGCCCAAGGCGCCACCCGGTCGCCATTCGATGACCATGGTCAGCACCAGGCCCAGCAAGGTTAGCAGCCCCGCGCCCAGCAAGGTCAGCTTGGTATGCATCGACCAGCACATCGGGTGCGCGCGCTGGCCCAGAAATTCGCGCACAACCGGCAGGCCGATCCCGCCCAGAATCACGGCGGCGCTAAGGCTCATGAGAATCACCGGGTCATTGGCATAACCAACCAGACTGTCGCTGCGCAGGCCAAAGCCGGCATTGTTGAACGCCGATACGGCATGGAATACCCCGTCCCACAGCGCCGTGGGCAAAGGCGCATCATAGGCCAGCCACAGCCATCCCGTGACGATCATGGCAATGGCGATCTCGACCGCCAAGGTGAATTTGATAATCGTGCGCAGCCCATCCTGCGGGCGGCCAAAGGCAATGCCGCGATTATCGGCCTGGGCCAGCAAGCGGTTGCCAATCGACAATTTGTCGCGCACCGCCAGCAACAGCAAAGTGGTGACCACCAATGTGCCCAGCCCGCCAATCTGGATCATCAGCAGGATCGCCCCCTGCCCCGTACCGCTCCAATAAGTTCCGGTATCAACCGTCACCAACCCCGTTACGCATACGGCGCTGACGGCGGTGAACAAAGCGGTCAGAAACGGCGCGCCCTCTCCGCCGACGCGCATTCCGGGCAGCATCAAAGCCGCCGTGCCAATCGCAATGGCCAGTGCAAAGCCCAAGGGAACGGCGCGCGCTGGATGGACCAGCCGGTCCGACGCGGTTTTCAGGCCCCATTGGCTGATCTGACGGGGAAGATCGGTAAAGGTCGGCATGCGGGGCCATCCATGCGCATTTTCATGACCTCTGGCAAGCGGTGAGACGCCAGATATGATTTAATTGAACAGTGTTTACTTTTAATTGAACGTCGTTCAATATAGCCACGACTCAGGTTGGCCGATTGGCGCGTGTTGCAAAAACGGCTGGCCTGATGATCGAAATTGGCCAATGTGCGTTGGGACCGCAAACCCGGCGTCAGGAACAACCAGAGGTAATTCATGTCTGCACCCGATATGTCGCTGCTCGTCAAACGCCGCTTTGCGCCGCTTTTTGCCGTTCAGTTCCTTGGCGCTTTCAACGACAATCTGCTGAAATTCGGATTGCTGTTCCTCGCCAATTTCTCGATCCTGAAATCCAATCCTGATGCAGCGGCGCAGCTGGCGATCCTGTCGACCGGCCTGTTCATCCTGCCCTATTTTCTGCTCTCGGCTTTGGGCGGGCAGCTGGCCGACCATTATGACAAGGCACGGCTGGTCCGCTGGATCAAGGCGGCGGAAATCGGCATCATGGCCGTGGCTTTGTTCGGGTTCTGGATAGAATCGATCCCGGTTCTGCTGACCTGTCTGTTTCTGATGGGCGTGCATTCGACGCTGTTTGGCCCAGTGAAATACGCCGTCCTGCCCCAGCATTTGCGTGAAAACGAACTGATGGGCGGCAATGGCCTGATCGAGGCAGGCACGTTTTTGGCCATTTTAGGCGGGCAATTGCTGGCCGGTGTCATCCCGGCATGGGAAGCGGGCCTGATTGCATTCGGACTTGCCGTGCTTGGCTGGTTGATCAGCCTAACCATGCCCAGCGCACCGCCAATTGGTAACGCCGCAAAGGTCGAATGGAATATCTGGCGCGGCACCATGCACATATTGGGCTCGGCCCGCTCGCAGGGCGATCTGTGGCTGGCGATGCTGGGCATCAGCTGGTTCTTTGCCGTGGGCGCGGTGCTGACATCCGAATTTGCGCCTTTGGTCAGCAGCGTTCTGGACGCGCGGCAAGAGGTCGTCACTTTGTTCCTGCTGGTCTTCTCACTGTCCATTGCTTTGGGCTCGGTCGCCGTCAATCGCCTGCTCAAGGGCGAGATTTCGGCGCGCTATGTGCCCATCGCGGCGCTTGGCATGGCGGCGTTCCAGATCATGCTGGGCATTACCACCAATGGCTATGATGTGGTGCGCGAAGGCGCTGGCATTACCGCGTTTCTGGCCAGCGATGGTGCCTATGCCATTCTGATTTCGCTCACCGGCCTCGCCTTTTGCGGCGGCATGTTCATTGTGCCGCTTTATGCGCTGCTCCAGGCAAAGAGCGCGCCCGAGGAGCGTTCGCGCATCATTGCCGCCAATAACATTCTCAACGCCATTTTGATGGTCGCCATGGTGGGCGTTGCCGCGATGCTGCTGGGCGCGGGCGTCGGCATTCCCGATCTGATTACCGTGCTGGGCATCGCCACCTTGGTCGTGGCCCTGATCGCATGCTGGCTGCTGCCCGAAACCGTGATCAAAAGCCTGTTCAAAGCGCTGCTGACCTTTCTGTATCGCGTCGAAGTGATCGGCAAGGATAATATGCCCAAGCCCGGTGAGGCCGCCGTGGTCGTGGTCAATCACGTGTCGTTCCTTGATGGCCTGTTGCTGGCGGTATTCCTGCCCGGCAAGCCGACCTTTGCGGTGAACAGCCAGATCGCCAAGGCGTGGTGGGTGCGCCCTGCGCTGAAATTATTCGATGCGTTCCCCGTTGATCCCACCAATCCCATGGCCGCCAAATCCATGGTCAAGGCGGTGCGCGAAGGCCGCACTTTGGTGATCTTCCCCGAAGGCCGCATCACCGTCACCGGCGCGCTGATGAAAGTGTTCGACGGCCCCGGCATGGTGGCCGACAAGGCGAATGCGCCGATCATTCCGGTGCGTATCGATGGCGCGCAATTCAGCACCTTTTCGCGGCTGCGCGGCAAGATACGCCTGCGCCCCTTCCCGCGCATCAAGCTGACCATCCTGCCGCCCCAGCATTTCCATGTCGAAGGTGAAATGTCTGCGCGCCAACGCCGCGCCATTGCCGGCCGCATGCTGTATGATGAAATGTCCAAGATGATCTTTGCGACATCGGATATTGAGCGCACCTTGTTCACCGCTCTGCTCGATGCCCGCAAAATCCATGGCGGCAAGGCCAAAGTGGTCGAGGACGTCAAGCGCGAGCCGATGTCGATCGACCGTCTGATCATGGGCAGCATGGCGCTGGCCCGCCCGTTTGAACGGCTGACCGCCAAGGGCGAAGTGGTGGGCGTGCTGCTCCCCAATGTCAGCGGCGTGGTCGCCACCTTCTTTGCGCTGCAACTGGCAGGGCGTGTGCCGGGCATGCTGAACTTCACGGCGGGCCTTGCCAATATGAAAGCGGCCTGCACAGCGGCCGAGATCAAGAGCATCATCACCGCCCGCGCCTTTGTGGAGCAAGGCAAGCTGCAACCCGTCATCGATGGGCTGGAAGCCGACGGCATCATCATCATCTGGCTGGAGGATATCGCCGCCACGCTGACCGGCTGGGACAAGGCCCGCGCGCTGATCCGTTCCAAATATGCGCGGCGTCGCCATAATCGCCTTGGCATTCAGCCCGATGACGCCGCTGTGGTGCTGTTTACCAGCGGATCAGAGGGCCTGCCAAAAGGCGTGGTGCTGTCGCACCGCAATCTGCTGGCCAATTGCCACCAATTGGCGGCGCGGATTGATTTCAACGCCAGCGATGTGGTGCTGAATGCCTTGCCGGTATTCCATAGCTTTGGCCTAACCGGCGGCACCTTGTTGCCGATCCTGAATGGCATCAAGACTGTGCTTTATCCCAGCCCGCTGCATTATCGCATCGTGCCCGCCCTGGCCTATGATTCCAACGCAACGATCATGTTTGGCACCGATACTTTCCTGTCCGGCTATGCCCGCATGGCGCACCCTTATGATTTTTACAGCCTGCGCTTTATCTTTGCGGGCGCGGAAAAGGTGCGCGATGAAACTCGCAAGGTCTATGCCGAGAAATTCGGCCTGCGCATCATGGAAGGCTATGGCGCGACCGAGGCTGCGCCGGTGATTGCGGTCAACACGCCGATGCATTTTCGCGCCGGTACGGTGGGCCGCCTGCTGCCCGGCATGGAGGCGAAACTGGACGCGGTGCCCGGCATTGACGAAGGCGGTCGTCTGTCGATCCGGGGGCCGAACATCATGCTGGGCTATATGAAGGCCGATGCGCCGGGATTGTTGCAAGCGCCCGAGGGCGGCTGGCATGACAGCGGCGATATCGTCACCATCGATGATGATGGCTTCATCACCATCCGTGGCCGCGCCAAACGCTTTGCCAAGATTGGCGGCGAAATGGTGTCGCTACCGGCGGTCGAGGGCTATGCCAGCGCAGTGTGGCCCGATGCCGAACACGCCGTCGTCACCCGCCCCGATCCGCGCAAGGGCGAGCAGCTGGTGCTATTCACCACCAACAAGAACGCCAAGGCCAGCGACCTGTCAGCCTGGGCCAAGGCCAATGGCATCGCCGAACTTATGGTGCCGCGCGACATTCGCCCGCTTGATGCCCTGCCGGTGCTGGGCACGGGCAAGCTGGATTATGTTACGATGAATGCGATGGCGGCAGAGAGCGGCAAAGCTGTGGTGGTAGATGAAGGGGAAGAGGGCGAGGAATAAAGCTATTGTGCTCCGGCGCAGGCCCGAGC
>JBGSTI010000161.1:0-2159 GCA_041736605.1 Sphingomonadaceae bacterium | reverse complement strand
GTCGACCACGGTCACCCGGTCATTGGCTTTCAGCGTAATCGAGGCATTGGCCGCCAATTTCTTGCCTTGCGGATATTGCGCGGCGGATGGGCCAGTGGCACGGACGACCACCGATTGAGCATGGGCGCTGCTGATGGGCAGGGCCAGCGAAGCGGTCATGGCGGCGCATAGCCCCATGGCCAGCAGACCCGCTTTCCGATTATCCCAGAACATAACTTTCTCCCTTTTGCGTCTCGCCCAAACGTTTGAGCATATTCGCGATAGCCACGTCATGAACGAAATCCGCGCCCTTGTCTGTGAGGCGTTTCACACTCTCAATATCACCTGCATCATGCGCGGCAATCAAGTCTGCCAACCACGCCTTTTGCCCCTCTGGCGCATCGGGCACGGGTTCGTAAATTTCCACCGGCTTGGCCCGGCCGCGCAACACGATTCGGCCCAGAGGGCGGCACCAGTCGGCAAGGCCGGTTCGCTCCATCGCCTCACGGCTGACCAGAACGGTGCTTTTCAGATTCTTGTTCGCCGCTTCCAGCCGCGCGGCGGTGTTCATGCTATCACCAAAGGCGGTATATTGAATGCGCCCCTCGCCGCCAAAATTGCCGACAATCGCCTCGCCAAAATGCATGCCAACACGGGTGACACCAATCGGCGGAACACCGGGCGGCGGGTTAAGCCGGAATTCCTCGCCCGCCAGATACATGGCATGGGCGGCACGCAGCGCGCGTTCGCCATCGTCGGGCTTTGCAATCGGTGCCCCCCAGAATGCCACCACGGCATCGCCAACGAATTTGTCGAGCGTTCCGCCATATTGCAGCACTACTCCTGCCAGCTTGTCGAGATAAGCGTTGAGCAATTGCGCCACCATTTCCGGCTCAATCGCGTGGCTCAATTTGGTGAAGCCCTCCAGATCGGTGAACACGCAGAAAATTTCGCGTTTTTCGCCGTGCAGCGCCAGCTTATCGGGATCGCGCATGATTTCGGCGGCCACGCTGGGCGGCAGATATTTGCCCAAGGCCCCTTGCGCAAATTGCCGTTGCTTGGCCCCGACCACACGCACCGCCGCACCCACCGACGCATAGGCGAGCAACCAGCCCAAGCCCCAGCTGAGGCTGGGCAGATCAAGCGTGTTCACATTGGCGCGTTCGAGGAAAAACGGCATGCCCGCGAAGAACACGATCTGCATCAGCATCATCGTGCCGATCAACCAAGCCCGGCCATTAAGCATCGCGGTCAACGCCCCCGCCAGTACCACCAACGCCGCCGCCACCCACAAAACCCAGCCGGGAATCGGTGCGGGGCGATAATCGTCGAGCAATTGCGCCAGCATATGCGCGTGCACTTCCAGCCCGATCATCTGCCGTGCGCCCGTCACCGGATCGCCAATGCGGGTGATGGGCGTATCAAATTGGTCAACGTCCACAATATCGCCGCCAATCAGGACATAGCGGCCCTTGACCTGATCGGCCAAAGCCGCCGCCATCTCAGGATCGGAAAACAGATCAATCGGCAGCTTGTTGAACACCGGCCGTTCGCTCGACAGGGGCAGGCGATAGCGGATCGGCCCGGTATATTTGGTAAAGGCTTTCGCGGCTTCCGCCTTTTCCGGCAAAGCCAGGGCCACGGCCAATTGCAAGGGCAGGCTGGTCGGCTGTTCGGGCCAGCGCCGCGCCACGCCATCGATTCCGGTTTCCAGCCGGATGCTGGTAGGCTTGGTCTGCTGCGTTTGCACCGCCTTGTGATAATCGCGCAGGAAAATTTCCTGTTCGTGGGTAATCGCCTCTTGGTTGGTGGCAAGTTCGGCAAAGCCCATCCAGGTCGGCGTCTGCATGGCCTTTAACTGGCCTTGCAATAATGGATCATCCTCTTGCGGCGAATCGAACAACAAATCGATGGCGATCCCTTTGGGTTGCATCTGATCGATATTCGCCAGAGCCTGTGCGAGGATTGTCCGGTCCACTGGTGATCGTTGCCCGGTATCGGTCAGCGTCTGGTCGGTATAGACGATCATCACCAGCCGCTCATCCTGCGCCACGCTATCGGCAAAGGTGGTTGAGCGCAGATCATAGAGCGCGCTTTCCGCATCGCGCACCAACGGGATTTCCCAACCGAACCGCGCCAACAGAACAGCCAGCGCCAGAATGACCGCCGTCGCCGCCAGC
>JBGSTI010000151.1:0-2050 GCA_041736605.1 Sphingomonadaceae bacterium | reverse complement strand
CAAGGCCGCAGGCATCACATATGAGCATCGCCTGATCGATGATATGGTCGCATCGGCGCTGAAATGGTCAGGCAAGTTCGTGTGGGCGTGCAAGAATTATGACGGCGACGTTCAGTCGGATACCGTGGCACAGGGCTTTGGCTCGCTGGGCCTGATGACCTCGGTTCTGATGACCCCCGATGGCAAGACGGTGGAAGCCGAAGCCGCGCACGGCACCGTGACTCGCCACTATCGCATGCATCAGCAGGGCAAAGCCACATCGACCAACCCGATTGCGTCAATCTTTGCCTGGACGCGCGGCCTGATTTATCGTGGCCGTTTCGACAACACCCCCGATGTGGTGAAATTCGCCGAAACGCTGGAGCGCGTGTGCATCGAAACCGTGGAAAGCGGCAAGATGACCAAGGATCTGGCCATCCTGATCGGTCCCGAACAGGCTTGGATGACCACTGAACAGTTCTTCCAGGCGATTGTCGACAATCTGGAAACCGAAATGGCCAATTGGGCCTGATGGATCAAATGGGCGGCGGGCATGGCTCGCCGCCTATTTTGTTTTCGGCCAATTTCCGCCGAAAACCTGAACTTTTAAGCCATTAGCCCTTCCCTGCCTGCCGCCCGGAGGTTACACCCTGATTCATGGCAGGCGACATCAACACTCTGATTTCTTCCGATGCGCTGGTGGTGCTGGGCGCAGCGGGGCTGGTTATCCCGGCCTTTGCCCGGTTCCGCATCACGCCGATTATCGGGTTCATTCTGGTCGGCATATTGGTTGGCCCCGCTGGCTTGGGATCGATGGCCGATGCCTATCCCTGGCTGACCCATATCACCATCACTGACCCTGAAAGCATCGGGCCTTTCGCCGATTTTGGTATCATCCTGCTGCTGTTTTCCATTGGTCTAGAACTGTCGTTCAACCGCCTTTGGGCGATGCGCAAGCTGGTATTTGGCGTTGGCGCGGCGGAACTCTTTGGTTCGGGCCTGATCCTCACTGTGGCTTTGATGATGCTGGGCCAGTCGGCGGGCGGCGCTTTGGGTCTTGGTCTGGCGCTGGCGCTGTCGTCCACCGCACTGATCCTGCCAATGACGGGAACGACCTCGCCCGTGGGCAAAGCGGCCCTATCGATGCTATTGTTTGAAGATATCGCGCTGGTGCCGATCATCTTTCTATTGGGCGCCATGGCCCCCTATGCCGCATCGGGTGGCGCGGAAAATCTGTTTGAGACCTTGTGGCAGGGCGGACTGGTCATCATCGTCATGATGGTGCTCGGCCGCTATGCCCTGCCCCGCCTGTTTGCACAGGCCGCGCGCACCAAAAGCCCGGAACTGTTTCTGGCGGCCAGCCTGCTGGTGGTCATCATCGCGGCTTTGGCGACTGGCGCAGTTGGCCTGTCACCCATTGTCGGCGCGCTGCTGGCAGGCCTGCTGATCGCCGAAACCGAATATCATGGCGAAGTCGAAGTCATCACCGCGCCCTTCAAAGGGCTGGCGCTGGGCGTGTTCCTGATCACCGTGGGGATGAGTATTGACCTGCGCCTGATCGCCGAAAACTGGGCCCCCTTGGCGCTGGCGGTCACCGGCGTCGTGGTGGTCAAGGCGCTGGTGACGGGCGGCCTGCTGCATTATGTCGCGCGCGCCACACGCGGCACAGCGGCAGAGGCAGGGATCTTGATGGCCAGCCCGTCCGAAACCACGCTGATCGTGCTATCTGCCGCTGCCAGCGCGCAATTGATCCAGCCCAGCACCGCGCAGTTCTGGCAGATCGTTACCGCCATCGGCCTTACCATCACGCCCTTGCTGGCGCGTATTGGCCATGATGCGGCGCGGCGTCTGGAACAGCGCGAGCATGGCATGGATGAAAAAGCCGCACTGGAGGCTGATGCTGGTCGCGCCGTCATTCTGGGCTTTGGCCGCGTCGGACAATTGGTCGCCGATATGCTGGATGAGCACAAGCTAACCTATGTCGCGGTAGAGTCAGATGTCGATGCCGTCGCGCGCGGCCAGCGATATGGTTACAAGACGATCTTCGGCGATGCCTCGCGCGCTGAAACGC
>JBGSTI010000143.1:0-4069 GCA_041736605.1 Sphingomonadaceae bacterium | reverse complement strand
CAGGCTACGGCTGCCGGGTTCCCCGCATGCGGCGCGGGCGGCGCTTTTCAGGCGAGTATCCAAGGCCTGCTGGCCTTCGCCTGTTGCCAGATCAAGATCGGCGAGATCAACTGCCTGCGGTTCGGCCTTGGCAAAGGCGGGGCTGGTCAGGCTTGCAAAAGCAAGGGCGGCGATCAGGGTAAAGCGGTTCATAAATTGTCTCCTTTGCTTGGGATAAGGTAACGAAAATCAGCGATATTTTTTCCACTGCCAGATGATCAGGGCAGTAAAGATGGTGGCCATGTAGATCGTCACGCCATCGGGCTCGGGCAGCAATCCACCCCGCCAAAGCACCCACCAGACAGGGGCACCGATCCACAGCACGTAACAGGCCATCATGGCGCCGGTGCGATAGGCATCAGCCTCAAGCTCGTCGGTGGCGCGGTTGTGCCAATACCAAGAGATCAAGGGCATGATCAGGCCCCAGAACACGGCAAAGCCAATGGCCAGAGCCGGGGGCAGGGGGCCATCATCATACACGCTTGGCGCGCTGCCATTGTTGTCGCTCATCACGGCCAGGATCACACCGATCACGCCGCCGCTGAACAGGCAGGCGATCATGATGTTGCGGTTTAGCCGTTCGCGTGTCGTCAGGCGCTCGTCGCCCATTGCCTTGGCGCTGCGCGCGATCAGGCGGAACAGGCCATAGACGCAGGCGATCATGATCAGAATGATGGGCGTGACAATGGCCAAGAATTTGGCATCGATGCCGCCGCCGTGTTCGCTATGCGCGGCCATGATACCGGCGATGACGCCGCTACAGAAAATCAGGCCAATCACCAAACCGACAATCTTGGATACCTGCACCAAGGGGCTGCGTGGCGGGGTTTCGTCGCCGGGCAAGCCGGGCAGATCATTCGCATTCGTCATCGAAAATCTCCTCAATATTTTGTCCGAACAGCCGGGCGATCTTGAAGGCCAGCGGCAGCGATGGGTCATATTTTCCGGTCTCAATGGCGTTCACCGCCTGCCGGGATACGTCGAGCCGTTCGGCCAGATCGGCCTGGCTCCAATTGTTCATGGCGCGCAGCACTTTCAGGGTGTTTTTCACATCCGCCCCCCTGCAAAGCGCGACCATTGGAAGGCGGCAAAGAACGCGGCCATGGCCAGAAACAACGCGGTGTCGGCGTAATCATCTTCGGTCACGAAGGCGCCATTGGCCTGCGGGCTGTCGCGCATTGCCTCCATAAAGCCGTCCATAAATCCCGCAGCAAAGGGCAGCGCCACAAACAGCACCAGCATGGTGATAAACGCCGCCGCCGTGCCGCGATGCCAGCTATGGCGCGCAAATTCGTCACGCGGTCCGCCGGTAATGGCGAGACCCATGGCGATCAGCAGGCCCACCGCCGCCAGCCCGGTCACCGCACTGGCACTGCCCAGCGTCATCTTTGTGGCGATGGTCGCCACGAACAAGGCGGTGCTGATGTCGATATGGAGAAAGTACCGCTTGGCCGCTTTCGCGCCAGTTGCGCCCTTGTTGATCGATGGTGTCACTGTCATGCGCTCCTTACTCGATGTCAGGTTTCCATGACTATATGTCGTGATTCGCTGACTGTGTCAAGTGTGCATGACATTTCGCTAGGCAGCCATGACAAATGGTCGGGTGAGGGTGACAGGAATGGTGGGATATGGGATCGTATAAGCGAACTGCATCGTGCTCCGGCGCACGCCGGAGCGGTGGCGGTTAAAGATCAACGATGGGAGTAGAAGGCCAACACTCCGGCCTGCGCCGGAGCACAAGCTGTCTAATCGACCCGCTCAGCCCTAAACCCGCGCTGTTCCAGCATGATCTGCACCGAATCCGGCCCGGCAAGATGCGCGGAACCCACGGCGATCAGCACAGTGCCGGGGCGGTCCATCCGGTCGATCAGCCACCCTGTCCATGCCACATTGCGATCCACCACCAACGCCTTGTAGAAATCGGGACCGATAATTTCGGGGCTCAAATCGCGGGCCATGGCCTCGGCATCGCCGCGCGCCCAGGCGTGATTGTCGGCGAAATAATCCTTGTAGAAACGACGCATCGCGTCCTTTGCGCCCGATTTGGTCATCACCCCGCGCAATTGGCCAAGGCCATAATCCATCGCCGTCAACGGACCATCGCCATCCCATGCAGACAGGCTGTAATTCAATTCGTCCAGCATCTGCTGATCATTGGCCTTGGCCAGCGCCATCACCGCGATCTGCCGGTCTTCAATCGACCCGATCGGCTTGCCTGCGCTGCGAAACTCGCCCTCCAGCACGGTTTCCACGCCATAGCGGTCATGCACGCCCAGATCATTGCCGGTTTCATAAACAAACACAAAGCCGGTGAGCCACAGCGGCACCGCGTCCAGTTCATCAAATGGCATGCCCAATTGCTTGGCCAGCGCGCGCAGTTTGCGCCGGTTTTCGGGCGTCACCATGGCCGACAGGCTGGATTTGCCGCGATTGGCGGCGATCATAGAATCGAAATCGACATTGTCTGCGCCGGTCGTTTCAACAATCAGTTCGTCGGCTTCGGCCACGATGCTGTCGATTTTGGGGGATCGCCAGCGCAATTGTTTGGGCAGGATATGGATCGTGCCCAGCAGATACAGCGTGGTATCGGCGTCCGCCAATCGCCAGACCGCAGGGCGCGGTTCATAATCCTGCACCAAAGCCGCGAGCAATTCGGGCGGCGGCGGCAGCGCCGCGTTCTTTACCGTCGCCTGCGTCTTGGCTGCATTGGCGTCTGCCGCCAGCACGGGCGGGGCCAGCAATAATACCAGCATCGCTGCCATACAGCGCATCAGGGGGTGGCGGGTCATAACATTACCCAGTCTGCAATTGGCGTGTCGTAACGTCAAGCATCTGCCTTGACCTGCCAGCGCCCATAAGCCAAAGCGGCGCGCATTACCGCATCTGCGAACAAAAGGATCATCCGGTGGCCGCAACTACGCCGCTCAGCTTTCAGGACATCATTCTGATGCTGCATGATTATTGGGGCAAGCAGGGCTGCGTGATCCTGCAACCCTATGACATGCGCGTCGGCGCGGGCACATTTCACCCTGCCACTACCATTCGTTCGCTGGGGCCAGAGCCGTGGAATGCCGCCTATGTTCAGCCATCGCGGCGGCCAACCGATGGGCGCTATGGCGAAAATCCCAATCGGCTTCAGCATTATTACCAATATCAGGTGATCATGAAGCCCAGCCCGGCGAACTTGCAAGAGCTGTATCTGGGCAGCCTGTCGGCTATCGGCATCGATCCGCTGGCGCATGACATCCGTTTTGTTGAGGATGACTGGGAAAGCCCCACTTTGGGCGCCTGGGGCCTTGGCTGGGAAGTGTGGTGCGATGGCATGGAAGTGACGCAGTTTACGTACTTTCAGCAAATGGGCGGCTTTGATTGCAAGCCGGTGGCAGGCGAACTGACGTACGGCCTAGAACGCCTCGCCATGTATATTCAGGGCGTCGATAGCGTCTATGATCTGGCGTTCAATTCCAGCGGCGTGACCTATGGCCAGGTGTTCCACCAGAATGAGGTGGAATTTTCGACCTATAATTTCGAAGTCGCCGATACGTCCGCTTTGTTCGAAGGCTTCACCCGCGCAGAGGCGGAGTGCAAGCGGTGCATCGCAGCGGGCATCCCGCTCGCCGCCTATGACCAGGCGATTGAGGCGAGCCATCTGTTCAACCTGCTTCAGGCGCGCGGCGTGATTTCGGTGCAGGAACGCGCCAGCTATATGGGCCGGGTGCGCGATCTGGCGAAGGGAAGTTGTCAGGCGTGGATTGAACGCAATTCAGAGCGATGGTCACGCGATTATGCGGGGTGGAGCGCATGAGCGATTTTCTGCTGGAATTGCGGTCGGAAGAAATCCCGGCGCGGATGCAGGCCGGGGCGCGGGCTGCCCTTGAAAAACTGTTTACCGAGCAACTGGCCGCTGCCGGGCTTAAGGCCGGTGCGCTGACCATCTGGTCAACGCCGCGCCGCCTGACGCTGATTGCCCGCGACCTGCCTGCCGCCACAGAAGCGGTAAGCGAAGAACGCAAGGGGCCGCGCGCCGATG
>JBGSTI010000103.1:0-9258 GCA_041736605.1 Sphingomonadaceae bacterium | reverse complement strand
GCGGCGCACGGTTTTGCCTGGGTGGCAACCAGTGTTGCGGCGTTGGAGGCGGTGGCCGACTGGCTGGCCAACCACGATGGCGGAACCGCGCTGGACGGGCATGTCGCGACTTTGGTGTTTGCCGAGACTTTGGGCCAGCTGACCGGCGGCCTGCCGATGGGCCAGAACGAGCTGTTCCGCCCCGCTGATCTGGGCCTGTCAGCGCAAGCGGTGCAATTGGCGGTGCGCAATGTGGCGCTGTTAGAGGCTGATCATGCCGCCACGCGGGCAGCGGTCGCGCAGCATCTGGCCGCAGGCGAATGGCCCAGCGAAAGCCTGGCCGAGGATGATCTGGACGCCATTCGTGCCCAATATCGCCGCTTTACCGATGCCGAGATTTTGCCGCATGCCCATCAATGGCATCTGTCCAATGCGCTGATCCCCGATGCGACGGTGCAGGCCATGGCCGATCTTGGCACCTTTGGCGTTTGCATCCCGCAAGAGCATGGGGGCTTGGGCCTGTCCAAGCTGGTGATGTGCGTGGTGACCGAGGAATTGTCGCGCGGCTGGATTGGCGCGGGGTCTTTGGGCACGCGATCCGAAATTGCCGGAGAGCTGATCGTGATGGGCGGCACTGAGGCGCAAAAGGCGCACTGGCTGCCGCGTATTGCCAGCGGCGACGTGCTGCCGACAGCGGTATTTACTGAGCCTGACACGGGCTCTGATCTGGGATCACTGCAAACCCGTGCGCGGTTGACCGATGCGGGCTGGGTGATTGATGGGGCCAAGACGTGGATCACCCATGCTAGCCGCTCGGATATGATGACCATGCTGGTGCGCACGGTTCCCGATGCCAAGGGCTATGCAGGGCTATCGATGCTGCTGGTGCCCAAGCCGCGCGGGACCGAGGCTGATCCTTTCCCGGCGGATGGCATGAGCGGCAGCGAAATCGAAGTGCTGGGCTATCGCGGCATGCGCGAATATGCGCTGCAATTTGATGGCATGTTGGCACCTGCCGACGCGCTGCTCGGTGAGCAAGGGGGGCAGGGTTTCAAGCAATTGATGCGTACATTTGAGGGCGCGCGGATTCAAACCGCCGCCCGCGCGGTGGGCGTGGCCAAGCGCGCACTAGAACTGGGGCTGGATTACGCCATGGGTCGCAAGCAGTTTGGCCAGTCGATCATCCAATTCCCGCGCGTCGCCGATAAGCTGGCCATGAGCCTTGCCGATATGATCGCCGCGCGCGAGCTGACCTATGCCGCCGCCAGAGCCAAGGATTCGGGCAAACGCTGCGATATCGAAGCGGGCATGGCCAAGCTGCTGGCGGCGCGCACGGCGTGGAGCAACGCGGATGCTTCCTTACAAATCCATGGCGGCAATGGCTATGCGCTGGAATATGAAATCAGCCGGGTGCTGTGCGATGCGCGCATCCTCAACATATTCGAAGGCGCAGCGGAAATTCAGGCACAGGTGATCGCCAAGGGCCTTGTGGGAGGGCGCAATTGATGCCTTGCCAAACGCGCTATTGATTGGACGCCAGTCGTCCCTATCGTCGTAAAACAATCATTTTCAGAAAGATGCACCGATGAATTTTGAACTCGCCCAAGAGCATCAGATGCTGAAGGATCTGGTCCGCAAATTCGTGGATACGCAGTTGATCCCGCTGGAAGGCAAAGTGTTCGCGCGCGAAGCCGCAGGCGAGGGGCCGCATCTGACCGTTGAGGAGCAGGCCAAAGTTGACGCGGTATCGCGCGACATGGGCCTATGGGGTCTGGACGCGCCCGAAGAAGTGGGGGGCATGAACCTGCCCATGGTGGCAATGGTGGGCGTGGGCGAGGAATTGGGCCGCACGGCAACCCCCTATACGCTGCCGCCAGATTCGCCCAATTTGCGCATGATGATGGTGGCGGCGGACGAGCGCCAGCGTGAGGCCTATCTGGCCCCCTATGTGCGCGGTGAGACGATTTCGGCCATCGGCATTTCCGAACCGGGCGCAGGCGCAGACCCGCAATTGATGACAACGTCGGCGGTGCAGGATGGCGATGACTGGATCATCAATGGCCGCAAGATCTGGATTTCGCGCGCGGCAGAGGCCGATTTCACCATCCTGATGGCGGTGACAGACAAGAACCCCAATGGCCGCAATGGCATGTCGGCGTTTCTGGTCGATAATGACACGCCGGGTTTCAATGTGCTGCGCAAAATCCCGATGATTAATGGCGGTGCGACCTATGAAATCGCACTGGATGATTGCCGTGTGCCGGGCTGGAAATTGCTGGGCAAGCGCGGACAGGGCTTTGCACCGATGCAGGTGCGGCTGGGCACAAGGCGCGTCGAAATGGCATCATGGTCGATCGGCATGGCCCAGCGCGCGCTGGACATGATGCTGGACTATGCCCCGCAGCGCATCACCTTTGGCAAGCCCTTGTCGTCGCGCCAGACGGTGCAAAACTGGATCGCCGATGCCGCTACAAGGCTCCACGCAATGCGCCTGATGACCTATGATTGCGCCTGGAAAATGGACGAAGGGCGCGATACGCGGCAGGAAATATCGATGATCAAATCATACTGCACCGAAAGCGCCTATGAGATTGTCGATCACGCGATGCAGATGTTTGGTGGTATGGGCATGACCAAGGAATTGCCGCTCTACCTCATGTCGGCCAAGCTGCGCACCATGCGGATTTATGATGGACCAAGCGAAATCCATAACTGGGTGGTGGCGCGCGGCCTGTTGGGCACGCGGGATTGAACGCGCGCAGCCGACGCTTTGACAATCGTTTTGATGGAGGCCGAATGATGCATGTTCTGGCGAAATTCGCTTATGGTGGTTTGCTGGCTTTGGGCAGCATCGGCAGCGTTAGCGCGCAAAGCGATGGCGAGGCTATTCAGGCCTTTGGCAATGATCCGAACTGGACCATCATCGTCCGCCCGCAATCGGTTACCTATACCAAGGGCGGCGTGGATTTTCCGATCTTTTACCGCCTGGCCGCCGCAACAGCGGACACGGCCAAGGGCGGAAAAACCTATCGCACCAAAAGGCCCGATGGGGTTGCCGTCGAATTGACGGTGACGATGCAGCCATGCGTCGATGATGGTGAAACAGTGCCGATGACGGCGATTTTGCGCGATGGCGACAAAACACGCAAAGGATGTGCTCGATCCATCAAAAGCTATCCGGTCAGCGACATGGTGCTCAACGGATTGTCGATGAACAGCCGCATTGTCAGCCATGGCGGCCCCAAGGGTTTCAAGCTGGAACTGGCTGGTAACGGCTCCGGCGAGACTGTGCTGACCATCGATGGGCAAGACATGGCTTTGACGCCGCCGATGGAAACCATCATCGCGCGGTCGCCCTGGCCCACCATGTCGAGCAATGTTGCCCGGTTCCGGCTGGTGGATGAAAGCGGCAGCAAAATTGTGTTGGCCGAAATTCGGGCGGAAAGCTGCATGGATGGCGGCAAGACCTATCCGATGAAAATGGCCGTCGCGCTGGACGGCAAAAAATATGAAAGCTGTGCCTCCCACGCCTATATGGCCGTGCCGCGAATTACCCCTGTTCCGACATATGGCGGGTGACAGCCCGCTCCTGAACTCCCTTTCATCACATTAGGTTCGAACCATGGAAAAGCGCGTTGTTCTGAATGAAGTCGGTGGTCCGGAAGCCATGCTCTTTGAAAGCTTCGCCACCCCTGAACCGGGGCCGGGCGAGATAGTATTACGTCATACGGCGGTGGGCCTGAATTTCATCGATACCTATCATCGGCGCGGCATCTATCCCGTGCCCTTGCCCAGCGGCCTTGGCGTTGAGGCGGCGGGTGAGGTGATTGCCATTGGCGAGGGTGTCACAGGCTGGGCCTTGGGCGACCGTGCGGCGACCTTTGGCCCCACTTTGGGGGCCTATGCAACGGCGCGTATTTATCGGCCAGAAGCATTGTTCAAACTGCCCGATGATATTTCCAGCGACATTGCCGCTGCTGCCTTGCTGAAAGCCTGCACAGTCGAGTTTCTGGTCGAACGCTGCGCGCGGGTTCAGCCGGGCCAGGATGTGCTGGTCCATGCCGCCGCCGGGGGTGTTGGCCTGTTGCTGGTGCAATGGCTGAAATCAGTGGGCGCACGGGTGATCGGCACGGTCAGCACCGAAGAAAAAGCCGCATTGGCGCGGAAGGCTGGTGCGGATGACATCATCCTTTACTCTACCGAAGCTGTCGCCCCAGCCGTACGCGCATTGACCAATAACAAGGGCGTGGAGGTGACGTTTGACGGCATTGGCCGCGCGACATGGGAGGCCTCGCTGGACAGCGCGGCCCGGCGCGGGCTGATCGTCAATTATGGCAATGCCGATGCGCCGGTCGAGGGGATCAGCCTGGGCGTGCTGGCGCTGAAGGGGTCTTTGTTCAACACACGGCCCACGCTCTACCATTATTATGAAACGCGCGATGATCGCGCGGCGGGGATCAGCCGTGTGTGGGACATGATCCGGTCTGGCGTGGTGCAGGTCACCATCGGACAGCGTTATGCGCTGGACGATGTGGGCCAGGCCCATGCCGATTTGCAGGGGCGCAAAACCAGCGGATCAACAATCCTGATCCCTTGAATTGCGTAATAGATGGTCGTTTTGGTCTTGAAGGGAATATAGTGGCGCAAGCGAGTTTACAGGGCAGGGATTTTCCGGAAATTCGCGAAGAAGTCGCCAAATTGTGCGAATCCTTCCCCGATCCCTATTGGCGTCAGCTTGATCGCGACATGGCCTATCCCGCCGAATTTGTGAAGGCATTGGGCGAGGCCGGGTATCTGGCGGCGCTGATCCCCGAACAATTTGGCGGATCGGGCCTGCCCTTGTCTGCCGCCGCCGCGATCCTTGAAGAGGTGCAGCGGGCGGGATGCAATGGCTCGGCCTGTCATGCCCAGATGTACATCATGGGCGCGCTGCTGCGCCATGGCAGCGCGGCGCAAAAGCGGCAATATCTGCCCAAAATCGCCAGCGGCGAATTGCGCCTGCAAGCCTTTGGCGTGACCGAACCGACCAGCGGCACCGATACCGGCTCGCTCAAGACTGTGGCCGTGCGCCAAGGCGACACATATATCGTCAACGGCCAGAAAATCTGGACTTCGCGCGCCGAACATTCCGATCTGATGCTGTTGCTGGCCCGCACCACCCCGCGTGCGGAATCGGCGCGCGGCATTGATGGCTTGTCGATCTTCATTCTCGATATGAATGCGGCGCTGGCGGCGGGTGGCCTGACCATCCGGCCCATCCGCACGATGATGAATCATTCCACCACCGAAGTGTTTTTCGATAATGTCGAAGTACCTGCCGAAAACCTGATCGGCGAAGAGGGCAAGGGTTTTCGCTATATCCTGTCGGGCATGAATGCCGAACGCATCCTGATCGCGGCGGAATGCATTGGCGATGCCAAATGGTTCATCGAAAAGTCGCGCAATTACGCCAATCAGCGCCAGCTTTTTGGCCGTCCGATTGGCCAGAATCAGGGCGTGCAATTCCCGATTGCCAAGGCCTATGCGCAAATGCGCGCCGCCGAATTGATGGTGCAAGAGGCGGCGCGGCTGTTTGAAGCAGGCGAGCCATGCGGCGAGCAGGCGAACATGGCAAAGATGCTGGCCGCCGATGCCTCCTGGGCCGCGGCAGAGGCCGCCGTGCAGACGCATGGCGGCTTTGGCTTTGCCGAGGAATATGATGTGGAGCGCAAGTTCCGCGAGACCCGGCTCTATCAAGTCGCGCCCATTTCAACCAACATGATCCTCAGCTATATTGCCGAGCATGTGCTTGGCCTGCCACGGTCATATTGATGGTCGCCGATATCGATCTGGCATATCTGGAGCAATGGATCGGGCGCGCGCAAGTGGCCGAGGATATTCTCACCCCGTCGCTGGTCGATCGCTTTAACGCCACCATCGGTTTGCAGGCGCAGCGGACGCAACTGGGCGATGTCGCGCCCCGCCTGATCCATTTTTGCCTGTGCGTCGATGCCGTGGCGATGGCGGGGCTGGGGCAGGACGGACATCCGGCCAAGGGCGACTTTCTGCCGCCCGTGCCTTTACCCCGGCGCATGTGGGCCAGCAGTGACATTGAGTTTAGCGGCGATATCCGCGTGGGCGATGCGGTTCGCCGCGAATCGCGCATTGCATCGGTGGCGCTGAAACATGGCCGCGCCGGATCGCTGTGCTTTGTGGAGGTAGAGCATCGCGTGCTTGCCGATCAACGCCTTGCGGTTACCGAGCGGCAGACTTTGGTCTATAAACAGGACGGGCCGCCCGCCCCAGCACAGGCAGGCGATGCCGCGCCAATGGGTGCAGCGGTGCAATCTGTTCAGCCCAGCGAGCCTATGCTGTTCCGCTATTCGGCGCTGACCTTCAATGCGCATCGCATCCATTATGATTTGCCCTATGCCATGGGCGTTGAGGGCTATCCGGCGCTGGTGGTGCATGGTCCGTTACAGGCCACATTGCTGCTCCATTTCGCCGCGCAGCAACATGGCGGCCGCGCGCCTGACAGTTTTGTGTTTCGTGGGCTAGCCCCGGCCTTTGCCGGGCAGGCGCTGACCCTGCACGCCGATGGAATTGACGCTGGCAAAATGGAGCTTTGGACAGCCGCAACCGCTGGCCCCATCGCGATGAAGGCGACGGCGCATTGGCGCTAAGCCATATATGTTTCTGACAATTTTCAGATAATTGGTCGGGACGAGAGGATTCGAACCTCCGACCCCCACACCCCCAGCCCGTAATTTAGGGGGTTCGGATCGCATCGCGATGCACCCAAAAAACCTTGCATAAACCGCAGAATTCTGCCATTTATTGAGCATGATTGGTGTTGCATCGGGTGCCATTTTGTTCCGTTCTAATTCATCAAGTTGCACCACCACAGCACCACCAGATTGATTTGAAGGCGGTAACTATGCGTGCAGCACTAACCCAAATGGTCATCGACAAACTACCCATTCCGTCGGCCAAAGTCGATCATCGCGACACGCGGTTGAAGGGTCTGGTGCTGCGGGTCATGCCCAGCGGGACAAAATCCTATTACTGCGAATATGCGCGCGGCAAACGGGTCTGGCTTGGTCGGGCCGATGTGCTTGGTGTTAGTGAAGCGCGCGAAAGCGCACGGGCTATTCTTGCTGACTTCTATCGCGGCATCGACCCGATTGAAGCGCGCAAGCCCAAGGCGGTGATGCCTACCTATCGTGAATATCTCGACGGTGATTATGCGGCTTGGGCAAAGTCCAGCCAGAAAGCCTATGGTCAAAACCTCAAGCGCCTAGCCACGGCGTTCAAGAAGCTGCTCGATAAGCCGCTCGACAAGATCACTGGTCTTGATGTTGAGCGCTGGCGCGCGGGTGAGGTCGAGCGCGGTTTGAGCAATCAGACGATCAATCGCGACATCTCCTCGATCAAGGCGAGTTTCAATCGTGCGGTCGATTGGGGGATATTGCCGGTCAATCCGCTCGCCAAGATCAAGAAAGCGCGTGTCGATGATTGCCTCAAAGTCTGCTATCTGACCGATGCCGAGGAATACAGATTGCGCGAAGCCATCGAAGCGCGCGAAGAGCGCCGCCGCGCGGAACGCGACTCAGCGAACGGCTGGCGCGCGGAACGCGGCTATGTGCTGCTGCCCAGCCTGCGCGACTTCGTATTTACCGATCACGTCAAACCGCTGATCCTGCTGTCGCTCAACACAGGGTGCAGGCGCGGCGAACTGTTCGATCTGACATGGGAGAACATCGACCTCGACCGCCGCATTCTGACCGTGACGGGAGCAACCGCCAAGTCCAGACGGACGCGGCATATTCCGCTCAACCGCGAAGCAACCTCGGTCCTGCTCAACTGGCGCGCGCAAAGCGAGGAACAGTCGGGCTTGGTCTTCGTCAATGAACAGGGCGAACGGTTCGACCGTGCCAATTCCTCATGGCGTCGGCTGCTCAAGGACGCGCAAATCTCAGCGTTCCGCTGGCATGACATGCGCCACCATTTCGCATCAAGGTTGGCGATGGGCGGCGTCGATCTCAACACCATCCGCGAACTGCTCGGCCACAGCGATTATTCCATGACGTTACGCTATGCGCATCTCGCGCCGGAGTTCAAATTGAAGGCAGTGGAAGTGCTCGATATGGCGCGGGAAGCCGCAATGGGCGGGAACAAGGTTCTCGCGTTGGTCCGTTAAGAAGCGAGTATGAGAATTGCGCGAGCGGGAATAACTTCGTTTGTTTAGCCGTAAACGATCACATTATTCCTGATCGGGAATAATGTTCTTGCAAATGACCGTGAACCTCAATAATGTCCCGCTCGGTAATATGGATAGCAAGTCACTCGGATTGATCGTTCTCAGCGAACGCAAGGCGCAGAAGCTGCGGCAGGCGGAGCTTGCGGCGGCGGCTGGCGTCGGCATCCGCTTCATCGTCGATCTCGAAGCGGGCAAGCCCACGCTCCAGCTCGAAAAGGTGCTGCATGTTCTGGCAACACTTGGTTGCGAAGTCACCATCGTCACACCTCCGGGCGACTTATGACCGACCGCCTTTCTGTCTGGTGGGATGGCCGCATCTCCGGCTGTCTCTATCTTGGCCCCGATGGCGAAACGCTGTTTGCTTATGATGCCGCGTGGCTGGCTGATGCCAAGGCACCGGCCTTGTCATTCTCGCTTCCCAAGCAAGCCGAACCTTTCAAGCGCAGCGCGGTCCAAGCCTTTTTCGGCGGGATATTGCCAGAAGAAGGACAGCGCACCGCGATTGCGCGTGCGCTCGGCGTGTCGGCGGACAATGAATTTCGGCTGCTCGAACATCTCGGCGGTGAAGTCGCGGGCGCACTGACGCTGTTGCCCGAAGGGGAAACGCCTGCGTCACCGAGCGACGCCGCGCCAAAACTTCTCGATGACGATGCGCTCGTGCAATTGCTCGACCATCTGCCGCTCCGCCCAATGCTGGCGGGCGAAGATGGATTGCGGCTGTCGCTGGCGGGCGCGCAGTCCAAATTGCCCGTCCTCCTCATTGAAGGGCAAATCGCGCTTCCCGCGCCCGGACAACCGACAAGCCATATCCTCAAACCGCCCATATCGCGGTTTGAAGGCACCACGGAGAATGAATATTTCTGCATGTCGCTGGCAAGCGCGATTGGGCTGGAGACTGTGGCGGTTGAAATGCGTGTTGTTGCAGATCGGTCATTCCTGCTCGTCACCCGTTACGACCGCGCGATTGACGCAAAGGGAAGCGTCACCCGCCTCCATCAGGAAGATTTTGCCCAAGCCCTTGGCATCCCCTCACATCGCAA
>JBGSTI010000094.1:0-3747 GCA_041736605.1 Sphingomonadaceae bacterium | reverse complement strand
GGGGCGTGGTGGCGTTCGCGTCTAGCCTTGATCAGGCCGGGCCGATGGCGCGCACGGTGGAAGATTGCGCGATCATGCTGGGGGCGATGGCGGGCTTTGACCCGAAGGATTCAACCTCGCTCGATCTGCCCGTGCCCGATTGGGCGGCGGCGCTTTCGGGCGACTTGTCCGGCAAGCGCGTTGGCATCCCCCGCGAATATCGCATGGATGGCATGGACGCAGAAATCGCCGCCAGCTGGGATCAGGGCATTGCCTGGCTAAAGGATGCAGGCGCACAGATTGTCGATATCTCGCTGCCGCACACCAAATATGCGCTGCCTGCTTATTATATCATCGCGCCAGCCGAAGCGTCATCGAACCTAGCGCGTTATGATGGTGTGCGCTTTGGTTTGCGTGATCTGCCCGATGGGGCAGGGTTGCAAGACATGTACGCCGCCACCCGCGCCGCTGGTTTCGGGCCAGAGGTAAAGCGCCGCATTCTGATCGGCACCTATGTGCTCTCCGCCGGATTCTACGACGCCTATTACACACAGGCGCAAAAGGTCCGCGCGCTGATCGCGCAAGATTTTGAACGGGCTTGGGAATCCTGCGACGTGATCCTGGCCCCGACCGCACCGAGCGCGGCGTTCGGCCTAGGCGACAAGACCAGCGATCCTTTGTCGATGTATCTCAACGATGTGTTCGCAGTGCCTGCCTCGCTTGCCGGTCTGCCCGCGATGAGCGTGCCAGCGGGCCTGAACAGCGAGGGCCTGCCGCTTGGGCTTCAGATCATCGGCAAGGCGCTGGACGAACAGGGCGTGCTGAACGCAGGCCTTGCGATTGAACAGCGCGCCGGTTTCGTGGCCAAAGCGGAGAAGTGGTGGTGAGTTCTTCGGAGTGACTATGACTGGTAACAAAGAAATTGGCGCTCAACCCCTTTATCCGATGCGTGACGACATCTGGAAGGAAAATCGTGACGCAATAAATATGGTTGTTGGCGGAATTCTTGGTGCATATCTCGGTTTAGCAATTTCACGAGAAGGATTGCCTGCTGGAAACATATTAGAATTTTTCTTCCTCATATTTTTTATGGCGATTGCAGCTAATTTCGTAATGACTTTTGGAAATCGCTGGTTTTTTGGAAATAAGAAAATATCGATATTTTTCCTACTACTTTCAACTATACCCACCTATTTTACAAATAAATTTTCAGAAGGTTTGGGAATTGATGGGATTATAATTGTCACAATTTTGGCATGCTGGGTTTTTTTATTAATTTATCAGATATCAGCTTTTGAGTTTGTGCTTTGGGCCGAGAAGAGAAAATCGTAAAATTCATCGAATCTTTCAGATTCATTGGGGCTGCTCTTCTAGCCGAGGGCACGGTTGAAAGCGATGTGTCGATGTGTTACCTAGGTAACACTGGAGATTGACCATGAACGCACCTGTGAAAATCGAACCTGCAAAAATCGAAACGGGCCGCATGACCAGCAAGGGGCAAGTCTTGATTCCCAAGGCTGCGCGCGATGCCGTGGGCTTGCGGCCCAATGCGCCCTATAAATTGCAGGTGAATGACCAGAATCAGGTGGTGATCGAGCCGCTGGGTTTTGGCCCTAATGATGCGGCAGAGCGTGAAAAGCGGATGCGCAGCGGCCTTGCAAAATTGCGTGGATGCGGCAAAACTGGCCTGCCTACTGATGCGATCATGCGTGATCTGCGTGGGGATTGGGAACCTTGATCCTGCCCGATTCCAATATCCTGATTGATGTGATTGAGGCCGACGCAAATTGGTGCGCCTGGTCACAGGATCAGCTTGCCGCTGCTAGTGCGGCGGGGCGTGTGGTAATTAATGCCATCATTCTGGCCGAAGTTGCGCCCTATGCGGGGCCGCTGGATGAGTTCCTTGACCTGTTGGACGAGACAGGGATCGATCTGGAGCCGCTTTGCGCGCAATCCGCCTATGCTGCGGGCGCGGCGTTTCAGACTTATCGTGCCCGTCGAACAGGCGATGGACCAAAATCCATCCTGTCTGATTTCCTGATCGGCGGCCATGCACAGCAATTGGGCGCAACCATATTGACCCGCGATCCACGTTTTTATCGCGCCTATTTTCCCGACATCCCCCTCATTACCCCTTCGAAAGACGACAATGACTGAATCAACCTATCGTATCCAGGGCGCTACCGGCGAGTGGGAGGTCGTGATCGGCCTTGAAGTCCACGCCCAGATCACCAGCAACGCCAAGTTGTTTTCGGGGGCTGCGACGGCTTTTGGCGCAGAACCCAACGCGCAAGTGTCAATGGTCGATGCCGCGATGCCCGGCATGCTGCCTGTGCTCAATGGCGAATGCGTTCGTCAGGCGGTGCGCACCGGCATCGCCATCAATGCGCAGATCAACACATATTCGCGTTTTGACCGCAAGAATTATTTCTATGCCGATTTGCCGCAGGGCTATCAGATCAGCCAGCTTTATCATCCGATTGTCGGCGAAGGCGTGCTGACTATCGATGCCGATGAAAAGGCTGGCATCCCCACCGACAAGCAGATCGGCATCGAACGTATCCATATCGAGCAGGATGCGGGCAAACTAATGCATGATCAGCACCCGACCATGTCCTATGTCGATTTGAACCGCTCAGGCGTCGCGCTGATGGAAATCGTCAGCCGCCCCGATATGCGTTCGCCGGCAGAGGCGGGGGCCTATCTGGCCAAGCTGCGCACGATCCTGCGCTATGTCGGCTCTTGCGACGGCAATATGGATCAGGGATCGATGCGCGCCGATGTCAACGTTTCGGTGCGCAAGCCCGGCGAAGACTATGGCACGCGCACAGAGACCAAGAATGTCAATTCGGTGCGGTTCGTGATGGCCGTGGTCGAAAGCGAGGCCAAGCGTCAGGTCGCGCTGATCGAGGATGGCGGCATGGTGGTGCAGGAAACGCGCCTCTATGATCCCGATCGCAACGAAACCCGCTCGATGCGCTCTAAGGAAGACGCGCATGATTATCGCTATTTCCCCGATCCCGATCTGTTGCCGCTGGAACTGGAAGACAGTTTTATCGAGGAATGCCGCGCGTCTTTGCCCGAACTGCCCGATGCCAAGCGCGCGCGTTATGTGAACGCGCTGGGCCTGTCGGCCTATAATGCGGCGGCCTTGACCGCTGAGGTGGATACCGCGCGAGCGTTTGAAGAGCTGCTGGCCTCGGTCGCCACCGCCAGCGGCAAGAGCGAGATGGACGTCGCCAAGCGCGTTGCCAACTGGCTGTTATCCGAACGCGCCGGTGTGCTCAGCGCCAACAATGTCGCGGCCCATGATCCCAAAAACTCGGTTGAGGCCAATACCGCGCTCGTGGTCGCGGCGGAAAGCGGGCTGATTTCGGGCGGCAAGGCCAAGGAAATTTTCGAAGCGCATCTGACCGGTGATATCGATCTGGCCGCCGAAATCGAAAAGAACAAACAGACCAGCGATACCGGCGCGATTGAGGCCGAAATCGCAAAAATCCTGGCCGCCAATGCCGATAAGGTTGAGCAATATAAGGGCGGCAAAGAGGCACTGTTTGGCTTCTTCGTGGGTCAGACGATGAAGGCCATGCAGGGCAAGGGCAATCCGCAGGTGGTGAATGAATTGCTGAAAAAGGCGCTGGCGGGGTGATGTAAAATTCGTCACCCTGAAATGAGTTCATGGTGACGAATGGGAAAATAGGGAGAGGGTTCGCCCAATGAAATACGTCGCCGCAGCCGCAATGGCGCTGTCGCTCTCCTGTGCGTCGG
>JBGSTI010000062.1:0-6539 GCA_041736605.1 Sphingomonadaceae bacterium | reverse complement strand
CATCGGGAAGCAATTGACCAGTTTCGATACGCGGCAATCCACAATCACCGGTCCGTCATGATCGATCATCGCCTGAATGCCCGCGTCCAGATCGGCCTCGGCCTCAATGCGGATGCCCTTCCAGCCATAGGCTTCGGCCAGCCGCACGAAATCGGGCAGGCTGTCGGAATAGCTGTTTGAATAGCGGCTTTCATAGGTCAGCTGCTGCCATTGGCGCACCATGCCCATATATTCATTGTTGAGGATGAAGATCTTGACCGGCAGACGATATTGGCTGGCCGTGCCCAGCTCCTGAATGTTCATCTGGATCGAGGCTTCACCGGCAATGTCGATCACCAGCGCATCGGGATGGCCCATCTGCGCGCCAATCGCGGCGGGCAGGCCATAGCCCATAGTGCCAAGACCGCCCGATGTCAGCCATTTATTGGGATCATCGAAATGGAAATGCTGGGCCGCCCACATCTGATGCTGGCCGACCTCGGTGGTGATGATCGGGTTGTGATGACGGGTAAGTTCATAGAGCCGCTGGATCGCGAATTGCGGCATGATCTCGTCTTTGCTTGCCGGGAAAGACAGGCAATCGACCGCGCGCCAGCCCTTGATCCGCGCCCACCATTCGGTGAGATCCTGGGCTTTGTGGCCTTTGGCTTTCCATTCGGCGAGCATGGCGCGCATCACCGAGCCGACATCGCCCACCACGGGCAGATCGACACGGACATTCTTGTTGATTGAGCTGCGATCGATATCGACATGGATTTTGCGCGAATTGGGGGCAAAGGCATCCAGCCGCCCGGTGACGCGGTCATCAAAGCGCGCACCCAGGCACAGGATCAGATCGGCCTGATTCATCGCCAGATTGGCTTCATAGGTGCCGTGCATGCCCAACATGCCCAGCCATGCATCGCTGCTGGCCGGAAACGCGCCCAGACCCATCAGGGTAGAGGTAACGGGTGCCCCCGTCAGCGCTGCCAGTTCGCGCAGCAATTCGCTGGCTTCCGGCCCCGAATTGATAATGCCGCCGCCGGTATAGAGGATCGGTGCCTTGGCATGGGCCAGCATCTCAACCGCTGCGGCAATATCGGCATGCGGCGCATCCACTTGCGGGCGATAGCGCGGCGGCGCGCCATTGGTTGGCCGGTCGGTTGAGGCGGTGGCGACCTGAACATTTTTGGGAATGTCGATCAGCACGGGGCCGGGGCGACCCGATGTGGCGATCAGGAACGCTTCCTCGATCACCGCCGCCAGTTCGGACGGGTCTTTCACCAGATAATTATGCTTGGTGCAGTGGCGGGTGATGCCAATCGTGTCGGCTTCCTGAAAGGCATCGGTGCCGATCAAGGTGGTGGGCACCTGGCCCGTGATGATCACCATGGGGATCGAATCCATGAACGCATCGGCAATGCCGGTCACCGCATTGGTGGCACCGGGGCCGGAGGTGACCAGCACCACGCCGGGCTTGCCCGTGGCGCGGGCATAGCCTTCGCCAGCATGCGCTGCGCCTGCTTCATGACGCACCAGCACGTGGCGGATTTGGTCATGTTCAAACAAGGCATCGTAAATCGGCAGCACCGCGCCGCCGGGATAGCCGAACACCACCTTGACGCCCTGTGCGATCAGGGTGTCCACCAATATGTCTGCGCCGCATTTTTCGGCCACGTTTTTGCTCCCGCATTGCTAATGTTTAGGGGCCTCAGGTAAAGTCAGGCCCGGTGCAGAATTACCTGCCCGGGCCGCTCTCCTTATCCCACAATCTGTTGAGGCGTCCTCTAGACATAAGAAAATATCATGTCAACCCATCAATCAGTAATTTTATTGCTGATTTGATTGTCTCATTGGAACTATCAAACACCATTCGCGACCATTCGGGCGGTGACTGGTTGCGCAGCCACGTATATTGCCGTTTGGCATATTGGCGCGTGGCCAATTGTCCGGCGGCCAGCATCGCCGTTTCATCGCACTGGCCGCGCACATAGTCAGCAATTTGCGGCACGCCAATCGCGCGCATCACCGGCAAGTCGGGATGCAGATCGCGCGCCAGCAAGGCCTCTATTTCCGCCTCTGCCCCGCGCTCCAGCATCAGGGCAAAGCGCGCATCGCAGCGGGCATGAAGCCATGGCCGGTCGGGCAGCAGAATCAGTCCTGTCAGCGCCACAGCATTGCCAATGCCGCCATGCTTGTCCTGCTGCCATTGATGCAGCGGTTTGCCAGTCGACAGCACCACTTCCAATGCGCGGCTGATCCGCGTGACATCGGCCGGGTTCAGCCTTGCATGCGCCTGTGGGTCGGCCTGTGCCAGCTGCGCATAGGCATCGGCAACGTCTGTGCCCCGAATCCGTGCGCGCACATCAACGTCGATGGGCGGCACCGGCGCAATCCCTTCCAGTAGGGTGCGGATATACAGGCCGGTGCCGCCAACCAGAATCGGCACGGCGCCTTTGCAATGGGCTTTCGCAATCGCGGCGCGGGCATCGCGCGCCCAATCGGCGGCAGAACAGGCCTCTGCCCCATCGCGATAGCCAAATAGCGCATGCGGCACGCCCTGCATCTCGTCCTCGGTCGGGCGCGCCGATATGATGGCCAGATCGGCATAGACCTGCGCGCTATCGGCATTGATAACGACCGCATCTTGTCCACGATCTTTCAACGCCAAAGCAAGGCGGACGGCAAGATCGCTCTTGCCGCTGGCCGTTGGTCCGGCAATAAGCGCCAACTTTGGCAGCCCCCCGTTCAAGCCAAATGGAGATTTATTCGTGATCATCGCCACGCTGATAGCAGCGCAATCGCTCAATGCCGATAGCATCGATGATGCCTTGGCCTTGCTGTCCGATAAGGGCCTCGCTGCGCATGACCAGCAATGGCTGGAAATGGGCCGGGTGCTTGATCTGGCCATTGCAGCGCCGTCGGTAGAGGCAGTGCGCGATGCCTTGGCGCCCTTGGCCCAGCGGGTCGATATTGTCGTTCAGTCGCTGGATGCGCGCCCGAAAAAGCTGCTGGTGTCCGATATGGACAGCACGATGATTGCCGCTGAATGCATTGACGAACTGGCTGATTTCGCCGGGATCAAGGCCGAGATTGCCGCGATCACCGAACGCGCGATGCAGGGCGAGCTGGATTTTGAAGCGGCCTTGCGCGAACGGGTGGCGCTGCTCGCCGGGCTGGATGAATCCGCGATTGGACAATGCCTGGAAGAGCGCATCCGCCCCATGCCGGGTGCTGCCACGCTGATCGCGACATTGAAAGCACAAGGGGTGCGCACCGTTCTGGTATCGGGCGGCTTCCACCATTTCGCCGATGTCGTCGGCGCGCAACTGGGCTTTGATCATGTCGTCGCCAACCGGCTGGACGTGAAAGATGGCAAGCTGACCGGGCGGCTCAATGGCCATGTGGTTGATGCCGCGGCCAAGGCCCGACTGTTGCTGGCCGAGGCCGAGGCACTGGGCATTGAACCTGCCGCTGCTTTGGCGTTGGGCGATGGTGCGAATGACATTCCGATGTTGCAAGCGGCAGGTCTGGGCCTTGCCTATCACGCCAAGCCCGCAGCCGTGGCAGCGGCGGATGGCCATATTGCGCAGGATGATCTCACCGCCGTGCTGCACGCGCTGGGCATTCCGCGCGAAGATTGGGTTGTGCGCGATTAGCAGCCAGATCCTCCCCATCAATTTATGATGGGGAGGGGGACCGTTCGCGAAGCGAATGGTGGAGGGGCTTTGCGAGGTTAGAATTGGCCCCTCCACCGCTCTTCGAGCGGTCCCCCTCCCCATCGCAAGGCGATAGGGAGGATAATATAGGTGCGACTCTCCCGTGTTGCGCTGCAACAGCATTTAGGCTAAGGGCCGCCTCGATTGACAGGCGGTGCCGCTTATTCCGGGCCGCCTTTGCTGTTTTTTCTGTTCCCGAAAAGGTTGTTTCCGTCATGTCGTCTCACGGCTCGCTCCGCAATATCGCCATCATCGCCCACGTCGATCATGGCAAGACCACGCTGGTTGACCAGTTGTTCCGCCAATCTGGCACTTTCCGCGACAATCAACGCGTCGAAGAGCGCGCGATGGATTCCAACGATCTGGAAAAAGAACGCGGCATTACCATTCTGGCCAAGCCGACATCGGTTGAATGGACCCCGCCGGGTTCGGATGAATCGGTGCGCATCAACATCGTCGACACCCCCGGTCACGCCGATTTCGGCGGCGAAGTGGAACGCATCCTGTCGATGGTCGATGGCGTGATCCTGTTGGTCGACAGTTCAGAAGGCGCAATGCCGCAGACCAAGTTTGTGACCGGCAAGGCGCTGGCCTTGGGCCTGAAGCCCATCGTCGTCGTCAACAAGGTTGACCGCCCGGACGAGCGTATTCAGGAAGTGCTCGACGAAGTGTTCGACCTGTTCGTATCGCTGGACGCCAGTGACGAACAGCTTGATTTCCCTGTGCTTTATGCCTCGGGCCGCAATGGCTATGCCAGCGACAATCCCGATGCCCGCGAAGGCACGTTGCAGCCTATGTTCCAAAAGATCGTCGATCATGTGCCGCCGCCGTCGCTGGACGTCGATGCGCCGTTCACCTTCCTCGCCACGTTGCTGGACCGTGATAACTTCCTTGGTCGCGTGCTGACCGGCCGCGTTCAGTCGGGCACGATCCGCGTCAATGATCCGATCCGCGCGCTGGACATGGACGGCAAGGTTATCGAAACCGGCCGCGCCTCCAAGCTTATGACGTTCCAGGGTCTGGAGCGCGTTCCGGTTGAAGAAGCGCGCGCGGGCGACATTATCTCGCTGGCAGGTCTGGCCGTGGCAACAGTGGCCAACACGGTCGCGGCACCCGAAGTAACCGTGCCGATCAAGGCGCAGCCGATTGATCCACCAACCCTGTCGATGCGCTTTGCCGTGAACGACAGCCCGATGGCAGGCCGCGAAGGCAGCAAGGTGACCAGCCGCATGATCCGCGACCGTCTGGAGCGCGAAGGCGAATCGAACGTCGCGATCAAGGTGACCGAATCGGACGACAAGGACAGCTTTGAAGTTGCCGGTCGCGGCGAATTGCAGCTGGGCGTCCTCATTGAAACCATGCGCCGCGAAGGGTTCGAGCTGAGCATCAGCCGCCCGCGCGTGCTGTTTGGCACCGATGAAAATGGCAACCGCACCGAACCGTATGAAACCGTGCTGATCGACGTGGACGATGAACATTCGGGCACCGTCGTTGAAAAAATGGCGATCCGTAAGGGCGAAATGACCGATATGCGCCCCTCGGGCGGCGGCAAGACCCGCATCACTTTCAGCGCGCCGTCGCGCGGGCTGATCGGCTATCATGGCGAATTTCTGTCCGACACGCGCGGCACAGGCATCATGAACCGCCTGTTCGACAAATTCGGTCCGTATAAGGGCAAGATCGAAGGCCGCAAAAACGGCGTGTTGATCTCCAACGGCACCGGCGAAGCCGTGGCCTATGCGCTTGGCCCCTTGGAAGAACGCGGCATCCTGTTCGTCGGCGTGGGCGAGGCCTTGTATGAAGGCATGATCATTGGCGAAAACGCCAAGCCCGAAGATCTTGAAGTCAACCCGATGAAGTCGAAGCAGCTGACCAACTTCCGCTCGACCGGCAAGGATGACGCCATCCGCCTGACCCCGCCCAAGGTCATGACGCTGGAACAGGCCATTGCCTATATCGACGATGATGAACTGGTCGAAGTTACGCCCAAGAACATCCGCCTGCGCAAGCGCCACCTTGATCCGAACGAGCGCAAAAAAGCCTCGCGGTCAAAAGCGGCCTGATTTCAGGTTTGAATTTAAGAAACAGCCCGGATGCATTTCCGGGCTGTTTTTTTGTGGGCGGCGCGCGTTGATCAAAGACTTGCCATTCTTGACATGGACTAACCACTTAGCTAAATTTCTTGCATGACTCAGGTAACTGTCCATGAAGCCAAGACGCATCTGTCGCGACTGATCGCCGAAGTGCTGGCGGGCGGCGATGTTGTCATCGCGCGTGGTAAAGAGCCCGCTGTCCGTTTGGTGCCGGTGACACCGCAGCCAAAGGCCCAGCGTCAGGCTGGTCGCCTCAAAGGCCTGGCCCGCATTGATGATCGCTTTTTTGATCCCTTGCCCGACGATGAAGCTGCGCGCTGGAATGGCGACGGCGATTGAACCTGTTGCTTGATACCCATGCCCTGATCTGGTGGCTGACCGATCCTGACAGGCTCGGCAATGAAGCGCGGTCCATGATCATAGACGGGACCAATTTCGTGTTTGTCAGCGCCGTGTCCGCTATCGAAGTGACCACCAAATTCCGGCTGGGCAAGCTGCCCGATGCGGAAAGACTGGCCACCGGCTTTTGGCAGGAGGTTTCGACCGAGCAGTTTGCCGAATTGCCCATCTCGATTGCGCATGGGGCCTTGGCGGGCATGCTGCCAATTGATCATAAAGACCCGTTTGACCGGTTGTTGATTGCGCAGTCGCGACTGGAAAATATGCCTTTGGTGTCCAATGAGCGGCTTTTTGATGGCTTTGGCGTCGAACGAATCTGGTAAGGCCTAAGCCGAGTTAAGCGTCTAAA
>JBGSTI010000027.1:0-3415 GCA_041736605.1 Sphingomonadaceae bacterium | reverse complement strand
CGATCAGCGGCAAGGTAATCTTGCGCTGCGTGCCCTGATATTCGATGACCAGTTCCTGGCCCAATTGCGTGGGCTTGCGCGAGGCAAGGCGCAGCGTTTCGCCCTTTTCGCCGACCGTCAATACAGTCAGGTCGCGTGCTTTGGCCCGTGCAATCACCTTGTCCGACCATTCGTCATCGGCCCAGATTACCGCGCTACCGCCCTTGACGACGACTTCATCAAACAGGCGCATCTTCGCCTCAAAATAGGCGTCCATGTCTCCGTGATAGTCCAGATGATCGCGGCTTAAATTGGTGAACGCGCCTGCCTGAACGGGCAAGCCCTCAGTGCGATATTGCGACAGGCCGTGGCTCGATGCCTCAAACGCCAAATGGGTGACGCCCTCCATGGCCAGACCATGGGCGTTCTGCAAAAAGGTGATGATATCGGGCGTGGTCAGCCCGGTTTTGACCTGCTCGTCCGCCGTGGTGATGCCCAAAGTACCGATGGACGCCGCCTTTTGGCCCTGCATCCGCCAGATTTGGCGGGTCATCTCCGCCGTTGATGTCTTGCCGTTGGTGCCGGTTACGGCAACGACCGTGGCAGGCATGCCGGTGAAATAGGCAGCGGCCATATGGGCCAGTGTCTGGCGCGGATTATCGCTAGCGATATGCAACGCGCCTTCCACCTTGGCATCAGGCGCAGCAATTACGGCGATGGCGCCAGCGGCGACGGCAGCGGGGATGAAATCCTCGGCATTGTGCTGCGCACCGCGAAACGCGCCAAAGATATTGCCGGGCGCAACCTTGCGATGATCAATGACAAAGCCGGTGACGCGCGCACCGGCCTGTTCAGGGCTTAACGAAAGGGAAATCGCGGCGGATTGCAGCGCGTCGGCCAGTTTCACGTTTGTCAGTCCTTTCGCGATTTCCACAGCAAGGGCGTCAGCTCGCTGACATCGATATCGCGGTTTTCATCCGGGTAAACCCCTAGCATCGGGCCGATACGCGGCACCAACCGTCCGACAATCGGCGCGGCGGTAAGCCCTGCGGTGCGCTGGAATCCGCTGGCGGCATTGGCGGTCGGTTCATCCAGCATGGCAATGACCACATAACGCGGATCGTCCATGGGAAATACGCCGGCAAAGGTGGAAACCACGGCATTGATGCGATAGCCGCCGCCCTTATGCGGTTTGTCCGCCGTCCCGGTTTTACCGCCAACGCGGAAACCGGGGGCATCAGCCAAACCGCCCGTGCCATCGACCACGATCATGCGCAGCAACTGGCGCATACGGGCGCTGGTGGCGGGTTTGAACACGCGGCGACCTTTGACTTCACGCCCGCGCTCCACCTTCATCAACGTCGCCGGACGCCAGATGCCGCCATTGACCATCGCGGCATAGCCCGATGCCAGATGCAGCGGCGTGATCGAAATGCCATGACCATAGGCGACAGTCATCGTGGTGGTGCGGCCCCAGCTTGTCGGCCAGATCGGCTTGGCGCGTTCTTCCAGTTCGATGAACGGACGCTTATCGAACGCCAGATTGCGCACCATCGCTTCCATCCGCGCCTTGCCCAATTCATCGGCAATCCGCGCTGTGACGATATTTGATGAATGCACCAGCGTTTCCGGCACATTCAGCCAGCGCTTGGTCGAGTGCAGATCGCGGATCGGAAATCCGCCGACCATCAGCGGCTTGGTGGCATCATAACGGCGCGACATGCTGCGCACTGTGCCCGCATCAATGGCGGCAGCAACGCTTAAGGGCTTGAAGGTGGAACCAAGCTCATAGGGCTGGTTCGTCACCTTATTGCGCACGGTCAGCTCGCCGCTGGCGTCCATTGCATTGGGCGTCGGTGCATTGGGATTATAGCTGGGCAAGGATGCCATGGCCAGCACTTCGCCGGTGCGCACATCTAACACCAGCCCGGCAGCACCAATCGCGCCCTGCGACAACATGGTCTGGCCCAGTTCGCTTTCCAGCGCCGCCTGCACGCGCACGTCGATGGACAAAGCAACCGGCTGGCCGCGCCGCGCAGCATCGGTCAACGGCTTTTCCAGCACCTTTTCCATGCCCATGCGCGGCTCGCCACCCGCGTCCAGATAACCCAGAACATGGCTAGCCGTGCTGGCATGGGGATAGATGCGTTTATCCTCAATCGGAAAATCAAACGCCACTTCGCCCAGATCGCGCACCTGATTGGCCAGTTCGGGCAGGATACGGCGGCGAATATAGACCGGCTTTTTGCTGGCCAGCAAACGACGAAACTCTGCCTCGGGCGTTTCGGGGAAAATCCGCGCCAGTTCCTCGGCCAGAAACTTGCGATCCCCCAGCAGCTTTGCCGGATCATAACGCAGCGCCCGCACCTGAAATGTGCGCGCCAGCGGAATGCCGTTGCGGTCAACAATATCGCCGCGCTTGGGCACCAAACCGGCGGCGGGATCGGCAGCATTGTTGCCGCTGGCCGCTATCGACAGCCATAGCAATTTGCCCATGATCAGCGCCATGGCGGCGACAAACAGGCCCAAAACGGCCAACAAGCGCACATGCGCCACCGAAAGAACCTGTTGGCGCAAACCCGCCTTTTGAATGCGCCCCCCCGGCGCGGCGACAGCGTTCACGGACGTTTCCTGTCTTTATCGCGGGTATCGGGCAACATTTCGACGACCGGGCTGGCGGTCAGTTGGCTATCCAGCCGCCGTGCCTTGGCCTTGTCGGTTTCGGGCTTGTCCGATTTCGGCCCTTCGGCGCGCACGGGCGTTGGCTTCAGGCCGGTTTCGCTCGCCTGCGCCTGTGCCACCGGTCCAGCCAGCGATTCCAGCCCCGGCTGCGCGGTTTTGCCTGCCGCCATATCGGTGGTGCGCAGCGCCGCAACGCGTACCTGTGCCTCGCCCCGGCCGCCCTTGCCAGCACCCAGAGAGGCCAGTTCTTTTTCACGGTGAATGAACTGACGTGCCGTCGGCGCGACATAGCCAAATTCCAGATCGTTCCACTGTTCCAGCTGAACCATCGATGCGCGCGTGGCAAATTCGGTTTCCAGATAGCGCATTTCGCGCTTTACCGCGATAATCTCGGCCTCGGTCTTCCGCAGATCGCTGTGCACCGCCGCTACGCTGAGCGACAGGGGATAAAGCAAGATCGCCACCATGAACACCAGGGCCAGCCAGCCCAGATTGCGCGCGCCTTCGTTCAAAGGAGTCATGCCCGCCCTCCTTGTGCTGTCACCACCGGTGCATCGGTGCGTTCGGCCCAGCGCAGCGTGGCCGAGCGGGAACGCGGATTGACTGCAAGTTCAGCCTCGGTTGCGCGGATCGCCTTGGACACATGGGTAAAGCGCGGGCGCGCCGCCACGTCATTATCCGCCAATGGCACATGGCGAGACCGCGCCGCCGCCTTGCCACCTGCATCGCGCAGGAATTGCTTGACGATGCGGTC
>JBGSTI010000017.1:0-6605 GCA_041736605.1 Sphingomonadaceae bacterium | reverse complement strand
GCGTTTGGCCTCGTCGCTATCCTGCACCACATCACGCTGGGCCTGGCCCAAGGCGGCGTCTTCCTCTTGGCCGGAAATGCTGGCCGATTTGCGTTCGCCGCCCGCTTCAGTGGCGATAATGGCGAAACGGTCCGCCAGCGCGCTCGCCTGATCCTGCGCGACATACAGGCTCAATTGGCCGTAATCGTGATTGTCGTTGATGGTCATGGATGAAACGAGGCAGCGATTGCGGCCCAAGGCCTCGCACGCGGCGACATGGCTTTGCTGCACCTGACCCATAACACCGCCGGGCAGAGCAAATTCATAACGGTGGAAAAACGACAAGGTGGGCATGATCACCTTGCCCTGCGGCTGGCCATTTGGCGCGGATGCAGGCGCAGAATTGGGGGCGTCATCACCACTGCCACCCGCCATTTCAGCGGCGGCATCGGCGGCTTCCTCCACGGCGGCGATTTCGTTTTCGCTTTGGCTGGCGGCGGAACGATCAGTCTGTTCGGAACAGGCGGCAAGGGACATGGCTATCCCTGCGGCCAGCAACACGGCTTTACGCATCAATTTTCTCCCAATGATAATATCCGGCTGGCCCCATATTTATCTCAACCGGTATGGCAGAGTTAAATATGATTCAAACTCTATGTCAATAGTAGAAATTGAAATGCCGATAGCTGGCCTTTGCCGCCCATTGCCCTTGGCCCTGCGCCGCGCCATAGTGGCGCATATGAATGCACAATCCCCTCGTCGTGGCGGCCATCTGGTTGAAGCGGATCGCCATTTCGAAACTGGCAATGGCTGGCTGGGCCGCATCCAGGCGCGGTTGCAGGCGGGCGGCATCCACCGCGTGCTCGACAGGATCGATAGCGGGCTGGATGCTGGGCGGCTGGAAACATTCCTGCCCGATGGCAGTTTCCGCGTGCTGGGCAATCGTGGGCTGGGGCCCGTGGCCGAAGTGCATATCAAAAGCTGGAAGGCGTTGGTGCGGCTGGCCAGTGCAGGATCGGTCGGCTGGTACAAGGCGTGGGAACTGGGCGAATGGACCAGCCCCGATATGGTGCCCTTGTTCGATCTGTTTCTGCGCAACCGGGCCGGCCTTGGCAACACAGCGCGGGCCAAGGGGTTGCCGCGCCTGTTCAATCGCCTGGGCCATTGGCTGCGCCGCAACAGCCGCCAAGGATCACGCCGCAATATCGAGGCGCATTATGATCTGGGCAATGATTTCTACGCGGTTTGGCTTGATCCTAGCCTCACCTATTCTAGCGCGCTGTTCGCATCGCCACATGACATACAAGAGCCGCTGGAGATCGCACAAACGCGCAAGATCGACGCGATGCTGGACAGGCTCAACCTCAAACCCGGTAATAGCCTGCTGGAAATCGGTTGCGGCTGGGGCAGTTTGGCGCAGCGGGCGGTGGAGCGGCATGATGTGCGTTACACTGGCCTGACCCTATCGGCGCAGCAGGCGGAGCATGCCCGCGCCCGCATTGCGCATTTGCCCGATGCCAAGGCGCAATTCACGCTCACCGATTATCGCGATGTCACCGGGCAGTTTGATGCCATTGCCAGTTGCGAGATGGTAGAGGCGGTGGGCGAGGCCTATTGGCCCGCCTATCTTGATGCCATTGCTCGCAATCTGAAACCCGGTGGGCGCGCCGCGATTCAATATATTGCCATCGCCGATGATATTTTTCCTGCCTATCGCAGCGGCGCTGATTTTATCCAGACCTATGTATTTCCCGGAGGCATGCTGTTGTCCGAAAGCCGGTTTCGCGCCCTCGCACAGGCGCGGGGGCTGGATTGGCAGGATCAGCATATGTTCGGGCCCCATTATGCCGAAACGCTGCGCCGTTGGCGGGAAAGTTTCGACGCTGCCGTGGCGCAAGGGCTGCTGCCCGCCGGGTTTGACGCGCGCTTTGTGCGGTTATGGCGGTTTTACCTGATGTATTGCGAAGGCGGCTTTCGCAGCGGCGGCATCGATGTGGGCCAAGTGACGCTGGTCAAACAATAAATTCACCGCCATGCTGCGGCAAAACCAATTAGGGGATGTTTCGATGCGCAAATTTCTGACGCTGGCCATTGCCAGTCTGTTCGCCAGTGGCTGTGCCACGACCACTGATATTGTCGAGAAAACGGTGGATGAGGCGGTGGCCGCTGCCAATGCCGCAGAACCCATGCCGACAGCGTCGAACGGCCCCGCCTATGTCGAGGCCCAGCCCCTGTCCGCCGCCGAAATGGCGCGGGTGCAGATGGCCGGTGCCGAAATATTGTTCTGGGACAAGGCACAACGCAGTGCCAATTTCCGCAACATGGAGGCGACTTTCCCCGGTAGCATCGCCCGCGCCGCAGAGGCGCCGCGCAACCTGCCAACCGGCCAGCCTTTATCGGGTGTCAGCGATGTTGAAATTGCCGCCTATATGGCCGCCTATGATGTCGCCGGGATCATGGTGCTTCAGGATGGGGCCGTTCGCCTCGAACGTTACGGTCAGGATTTTGGCCCCAAACAGCGGTGGACCAGCTTTTCAGTGGCCAAAAGCATTACCTCGACCTTGGCAGGCCAGGCCGTGGCCGAAGGTTTGATCAGTTCGGTGGGCGATCCAGTGACCAAATATGTGCCGGAATTGAAAGGCAGCGGCTATGATGGCGTGACGGTTGAGCAGATCCTCACCATGACATCGGGCGTCAAATGGAACGAGGATTATACCGATCCCAATAGCGATGTGGTGAAAATGCTGTCTGTGCCGGTCAAGGCGGGGCAGGATCCCAATATCGCCTATCTGGCCACATTGCCGCGCGAAGCAACGCCTGGAACCAAATGGGTTTATAAAACTGGCGAAACCAACCTGATTGGTGTTATCGTCCAGCGCGCAACGGGCAAGTCGCTGACGCGCTATGCGTCGGAAAAGCTGGTGCCTGCGGCTGGGCTGGAGGGCGATCTGTTCTGGATGGTCGACAGCGCGGGCCAGAATATCGGCGGCTGCTGCCTGTCGATGCGGCTTGGCGATTATGCCCGCATCGGCCAAATGGCCCTGGAAGGCGGGCAAGGCGTGGTTGCGCCCGGCTGGTTCGCCGATGCATCTGCGGCCAAGGCATCGATTGGCCTGCCCGGCTTCGGCTATGGCTATCAATGGTGGACCTATCCCGGTGGTGTCTGGGGCGGGCAGGGGATTTTTGGCCAAGCGATTACGATTGTGCCATCGAAAAACGCGGTGATTGTGGTGCTATCGAATTGGCCGCGCGCTTCGGGGCGTGATCTACGCGGTGCGCAAATGGCCTTTGTGCAGAGATTGGCGGAGGGGTTGTAAAGTTTAGGAGATTTAGCACCCACCCCTCCGTTGAGCTTCGCTCGCCTACGGCTCCAAGGGAGGGGCAGCGAGACTTACAAGCTTGCTTGTTAGTCGCAGTGGGGTGGGTAAAATCCGAACTTGTCGCAAACCGTAACCACCCACCCCAACCCCTCCCTTGGAAGGGAGGGGCTAGTATTGGCACTACGAACCGAGCTTGTACCCCGACGAAAGTCGGGGTCCAGTTCGGCCTATGTCGTGAAGATTAGTCTGTGAGACTCTGGGCCCCGACTTTCGTCGGGGTACGGCAGGCCAATAGGCGTGGGATTACCCCTCAATCACCAACCGATGCCCGCTCTCAAAATCGCTCGCCGCCAGATCGGCAATCGCCTTCGCCACCACATCGGTCGTCTTGACCGTCGCTGGGTCTTCGCCCGGATAGGCCTTGGCGCGCATCGCGGTGCGGGTACGGCCGGGATCGACGATGGCGGTGCGCACGGGTGCGATGTTTTTCACCTCGTCGCTATAGGCCGAAACCAGATTGTCCAGCGCCGCCTTTGACGCGCCATAGGCCCCCCAATAGGGGCGCGGGCGCGCACCGACCGAACTGGTCAGCGCGATCAGCCGTCCGGCATTGGACCGGCGCAGCATGGGATCGAACCCGGCGATCAGCGCCTGATTGGCCAGCACATTCAGCGTCAGGATGCGGTTGAACTCCTTGCCGTCAATAGTGGGTACCGGCCCCAGATTGCCCAGCATCGCGGCGTTCAGCACAAGGATATCCAGCGCATCCCAGCGGCCCGAAATCGCTGTGGCCAGCCGCGCGATGGAACCGCCCTCGGCCAGATCCAGCGGGGCAATGGTCGCCGCCCCGCCTGCCTCGTGGATGGCGTCCTCCACCTTTTCCAGCGCGGCTGCGTTACGCGCAGTTAGGATCACATGCGCGCCGCGCCGGGCCAGTTCCTGCGCTATGGCCGCACCAATGCCCTGGCTGGCCCCGGTGACGAGGGCAAGCTTGCCTTGCAATGCCGTCTCGCTCATGCGTCAATACGCTCCGCCAACAGGCTCAATTGATCGGGCTGTTCGCGATCATAAAGATCGGTGAGGCGCGTGGGATAATCGCCGGTAAAGCAGGCGTCGCACATTTGCGGGCATTGCTTGGTCCGCCCCGGCAGGCCAAGGGCCCGATACAGGCCATCGATGGAAATGAATGCTAGGCTATCGGCCTGAATAAACTCGCACATTTCATCCACGGTCATCCGCGCCGCCAGCAGTTTCGACCGTTCAGGCGTATCAACACCATAGAAACAGCTATGTTCGGTCGGCGGGCTGGCGATGCGCATATGCACTTCGGCAGCGCCCGCTTCGCGCATCATCTGCACGATTTTCAGGCTGGTGGTGCCGCGCACGATGGAATCGTCAATCAACACGATTTTCTTGCCATTGACCAACGGCTTGTTGGCATTGTGTTTCAGCTTTACGCCCAGATGACGCACGCCGTCGCCCGGCTGGATGAAGGTGCGGCCCACATAATGCGAACGGATGATGCCCAGCTCAAACGGAATGCCCGATTGCTGGGCATAGCCAATGGCCGCCGGAACGCCGCTATCGGGCACGGGGATGACCAGATCGGCATCAACACCGTTTTCGACGGCCAGCTCCGCGCCAATCGATTTGCGCACCGAATAGACCGATGATCCTTCGACAATCGAATCGGGGCGCGAGAAATAGACATGCTCGAAAATGCACGGCCGCGGCGCGGTTTCGCCAAAGGGGCGGTGCGATTTCAGGCCGTCTTCGGTGATAATCACGATCTCACCGGGATCGACGCTGCGCTCATAGGTCGCGCCCACAATATCCAGCGCCACGGTTTCCGAAGCAAAGATATAGGAATCGCCCAGACGGCCCATCACCAGCGGCCGGATGCCCAATGGATCGCGGCAGGCAATCATGCCCTCTGGCGTCATGCAGATCAGCGAATAGGCGCCCTCTACCTGATGCAGGGCATCAATGAACCGGTCGAGCAAGGTGCGATAGCGCGACGTGGCGACCAGGTGGATGATCGTTTCGGTGTCTGACGTCGATTGAAAGATCGAGCCGGAACGCACCAGTTCGCGGCGCAGCTTCATCGCGTTGGAAATATTGCCATTATGCGCCACGGCAAAGCCACCGGTGGCCAGATCGGCATAAAGCGGCTGGACGTTGCGCAGCGCAGTTTCGCCGGTGGTGGAATAGCGGACATGCCCTGCCGCCATGCGCCCTGCCAATTGCTGGATCACTTCTTCGCGGTCGAAATTGCCCGCCACATGGCCCAGAGCGCGGTGAGTTTGAAATTCCTTGCCGTCAAAGCTGCTGATGCCAGCCGCTTCCTGGCCGCGATGCTGAAGCGCATGCAGGCCAAGCGCGACCATGGCAGCGGCGTCCTTGGCGTTGAACACGCCGAAAATGCCGCACTCTTCGCGCAGCTTGTCGTCATCGAACGGATGGGTGGTCAACATGGGGGCCTGCCTGCGTTGCTCTGGGACCGGGAGTCGACATGGTGCCGCTCGCCTTGTTGCGCTGCCTATAGGCGCGCGATTGCCGAATGTCTAAAATTTGTCACAGGAAAACCGCAAGGCTATGGGGGCACCTGCAATATGGCGAGGCCAGGAACCGACTATGAGCAATGACAATCGCGGCGCGGACGGGCTGAAAACCGATGCGACGCTGGAATTTCGGCCCCAATTTGATGACAAGGGGCTGATTTCGGCGATTGTGATCGATGATGCCAGCGGGCAGGTGCTGATGCTGGGCCATATGAATGCGCAGGCTTTGGCGCTCACCCGGTCCACGCAGAAAGTGCATTTCTGGTCGCGTTCACGCCAGTCGCTGTGGATGAAGGGCGAATCATCGGGCCATGTTTTGCAATGCCGCGCGATTCTGGTCGATTGCGATCAGGATGCGCTGCTGGTGCGCGCAGTGCCATTGGGGCCGACCTGCCATACCAATCGGCCCAGCTGTTTCTATCGGCTGCTGGATGATGATGGGCTGGTGCCATGCGATTGATCTGGGCTCTGCCGCTGATATTGATGCTCAGCGCCTGTGACGGTGCCGCAACGCCGGGCGCAGATACCGCGCCTGCACCGTCGGGTGATCTGGAGGAAGCGGCTTTAGAGGCTGGGTTGGTCGTCGATCCCGACAGCCTTGAACTGGAGGGCGCGTTTGAGAGGCCCAGCGATTTGGGCACCGACCGGTTTTGCGCCGTGAGGACGGGGGATCGGCGTTATACTATCGGCCTGCGCGCGGTATTCGGCGCGGACTCTTCGTGCCATGGGCGCGGCACGGCGACGC
>JBGSTI010000007.1:0-3193 GCA_041736605.1 Sphingomonadaceae bacterium | reverse complement strand
CTCGACGATGCCGAGAATCCACTTCTTTGCGGCTTCGATTTCATCGACATTGCTCGACGAGATCTTGATCACGCCTTCATCGTCGATATCGACCTTGGCGCCGGTTTCAGCCACGATTTCGCGGATCACCTTGCCGCCCGTACCAATGATGTCACGGATTTTCGACTTGTCGATCTGCAACGATTCGATGCGCGGAGCATGGGCCGACAGTTCCGAACGCGCCGAACCCAGCGCCTTCTTCATTTCGCCCAGGATGTGCGCACGGCCTTCCTTGGCCTGATGCAAAGCGGCCTTGAAGATTTCCTCGGTGATACCGGCAATCTTGATGTCCATCTGCATCGTGGTGATGCCAGCTTCGGTACCGGCCACCTTGAAGTCCATGTCGCCCAGATGATCTTCATCACCCAGAATATCCGACAGAACGGCAAAGTCCTTGCCTTCCAGAATCAGGCCCATAGCGATGCCCGACACCGGACGTTCGATGGGAACGCCAGCGTCCATCATCGACAGACAGCCGCCGCACACCGTTGCCATCGACGACGAACCGTTTGATTCGGTAATGTCTGAAAGCACGCGGATGGTGTAAGGGAACTCGTCCTTGGTCGGCAGAACCGGGTTCAGCGCGCGCCATGCGAGCTTGCCATGGCCGACTTCACGACGACCGGGCGCGCCAAAGCGACCCACTTCGCCCACCGAATAGGGGGGGAAGTTATAGTGCAGCATGAAGCGGCTGTACGACAGGCCGTCAAGACCATCGACCATCTGCTCTGCGTCCTTGGTGCCCAAGGTGGTGGTGCAGATCGCCTGGGTTTCGCCGCGCGTAAACAGCGACGAACCATGGGTGCGCGGCAGGAAGCCAACAATGGCTTCGATGGGGCGAACCTGGGTGGTGGTGCGGCCATCGATGCGCTGACCGTCCTTGAGGATCGCCGAACGCACGATATCAGCTTCCAGCTTCTTCATGGTCTTGTTGGCGACCATCTGGGTCTGCGCGGATTCAGTGCTGAACGCAGCCTTCGCCTTGGCGCGGGCTTCGTTCAATGCATTCGAACGCGCCGACTTGTCGGTCAGCTTATAGGCGGCCGCGATATCCGAACCGATCAGATCCTTCAGCTTGGCCTTCATTTCGACCGTGTTGTCGGTCAGGTCAATTTCCCAAGGATCCTTGGCAGCCTTTTCAGCCAGTTCGATGACCGCGCCGATAACCTTGCGGATTTCGGCATGGGCAAACATCACGGCGCCCAGCATTTCTTCTTCGGTCAGTTCCTTGGCTTCGGATTCGACCATCATCACCGCGTCATTGGTCGCAGCAACGACCAGATCAAGGCGGCCTTCGGCCACTTCGCTCATGTTCGGGTTCAGGCTGTATTCGCCATCCTTGAAGCCAACGCGCGCGGCGCCAATCGGGCCCATGAAGGGCACACCGGAAATGGTGAGTGCAGCCGACGCCGCGATCATCGCCACCATATCGGGCTCAGTCACGCCGTCATACGACAGCACCTGGCAGATCACATTGATTTCGTTATAGAAACCTTCGGGGAACAGCGGGCGCACCGGACGGTCGATCAGGCGGGAAACCAGCGTTTCCTTTTCGGTCGCACCGCGTTCGCGCTTGAAAAAGCCACCGGGGATGCGGCCTGCTGCGGAATATTTTTCCTGATAGTGAACGGTCAGCGGAAAGAAATCCTGGCCTTCCTTCACCGATTTGGCGGCGGTGACAGCGCACAGCACAACCGTTTCGCCATAGGTCGCAAGAACCGCGCCATCGGCCTGGCGGGCAACACGGCCCGTTTCCAGAGTGAGGGTTTTTCCGCCCCACTCCAGCGATACTGTTTTCACATCAAACATGCTATTTTCCTTTATCCCGCCTGCCCGATGCAGTGCGGGGCCTCTTGAAGCCGGGGGGTCCGTCCCGGTCCGGTTGGGGCATTTGCATTACCCCGTAAGTGCTCCACCGAATTGCGGAGACAAATATGTATCTCAATCCATCACAGCCATAGCATTTCTGATCACTGCCGCGCAATTTGCGTAATGGCGGGATCAATAACCGCGCCCTTGGGGGCTTGCTCGGTCCATAAGGCTAAAGCGGGAGAAAGATTGTGGCCACGCTCTAAAAATTCGAGATGAATTGAGCGAAATTGCGGAACCGACGAGCTTTCGCCCATGATCGGATTTTTGCATTCAGGGCAAAAGCTCCGGGTGCAAATCGCACCACTATCGGCCGTGTACTGGTATGTCGACAGCACGCCGATCAGATGAACATTATCAGCCGGAAATACGGCGCAGTTCACTGGGCCGCCGCCTGTTTGATATTGGGCCATTTGGCGCTGGCACTGCTGGCACCAGCATTGCGCCACCCCCACGGGATCGCCATCAATTTGTGCTTTGACACCGTGACAATAGCATTGTCCGGTAAAGCTCATGACGGCCTCCGCATGGGGGTGGGCGATAGACGGATTATGAAAATTACTTACGCAGACCCAGCTTGGTGATCAGCGCGTTATACCGCGCCACATCCTTGCGCTTGAGATAGTCCAGCAGCGAGCGCCGCTTGTTGACCATCATCAGCAGGCCGCGACGGCTGTGATTGTCCTTGTGATGCGCCTTGAAATGGCCCGTCAGGTTCAAAATGCGCTGGGTCAGAATGGCGACCTGCACTTCGGGTGAACCTGTGTCATTCGCTTCACGTGCGTTTGACTGGATGATTTCCTGCTTTTGTTCAGCACTTACCGACATGGACTTTTCCTTCGAACATCATGGTTTTAAAGATTGAAGCCACGCTCGACCTGCATCAAGCCATCGGTCAGCGAAACCAGGGCCAATGGCCGAAGGTCTGCGGATCGCGCCCAATATTGCCCATCGCGTGTGGCAAACCCGTCCAGAACGCGACCCTGCTGGATCGCCCTTGCCTGGTTCGGGTCGAGGTTCAGAGCCGGGATGTCGACCAGCCCTGCCTCCAACGGCAAGATTATGTCCTGATGCGCCGCCCCTTGGCCCAGCGTGTTCAATTTGTCCAGCGAAATCGCCTGATCCAGCCCGAATGGCCCGGCCCGCGTGCGCCGCAGCATCGCCACATGGCCGACACTGCCCACCGCCAGCGCGATATCGCGGGCGAGAGATCGGATATAGGTGCCCTTGGAAACATGGGCGCTGAGGGTGATACAATCCAGTTCCTCCCCGGCACGGGGAGGGG
>JBGSTI010000487.1:0-2944 GCA_041736605.1 Sphingomonadaceae bacterium | reverse complement strand
AACCGGCAGCGTCCTTTTCGGCCACGGTCCACACCAAGGCCGAACGGTGCCGCCCCTGCGCATCATCGAGCATCGGAAGCAGCGCGAACGGCCCGGCGGGATAGAAAATCTCGTACGCCACATTGTCATGCGGCTTGGTGTGGGCAAGGCCGGTGATAATCGCGCGGTGGCGATAATCCCAGCGCGCCACCTGCATCCCCGCCTCATCGCGTGTCGGCGATTGGCGGCCCTCCGCCGCAATCAGCAAAGCGCCTTTCAGCACCCGGCCATCGGCGAGCGTTACCGATACGCCATGGGCTCCGCGCTGGCGGTCCACCACCTCGGCCAAGGCATGGAACTGGATCAGCGGCTGCTCTGCCGCCGCGCGATGCATAGCGACGCGCAGATCGCGATTGGCGAACATCACGCCCAGCGGCACTTCTTCGGCCTTAGGCTTGAAATCAAGAACGCCGGGGCGCATCGCATCGCTCACCCAGATCTGGTTGATCGGGCAGCCCAGCCCGTCCAAAGTCTTGTCCAGTCCCAGCGCGCGAAACATCGCCCAGCTGGCGCTGGAAATCGCCGAAGCGCGGCCATCAAAGCCGTCGGCCATTTGCGCGGCAGGATCAGCGCGGTCAACGACATGGCAGGAAAGGCCATGCGCGGCGAGGCCCAGCGCGAGGGTCAAACCCACCAATCCACCGCCCAAAATGACGATGTCTGCCACCTGGCTGGAGTCGCGCTGTGGCTGCTGAGCGACGGACGGAGCGGGCTGAGTCGATGCAAGGGATTCCATGTGACGGCAATACAGGCTATGCTTGCCTGTTGCCAGCGCGGACTGATGGAAATTTCGCGGCATTTGAAACAGGCAATCGGGGAGCAAAGACCATGGCATCACGCGCAGCACCTTCGCGGACCAACGACGCCGATTGGCGCGGCGTCATGCTGCAAAGCGTACAGCGCAGCCTGGAACTGATCGCGGCTTTGGTGCTGACGATCAGTGTGGCGTTCCTCGCGCTGGCGTTGATGAGCTATAGCCAGACTGACCCATCTGGCAGCACCGCAGCGGCTGGCGCGGTGGACAACTGGATGGGGGCCAGCGGTGCCTGGGCATCCGAACGCATCCTGTTCCTCTTTGGCCCGGTGGGCGTGCTGGTTCTGCCGTTCCTGTTTTTCACTGCGCGACGATTGTGGCGCAATGAAGAACAGCCGCGCTGGTGGCGGCGCGTTTTGGTGATGCTGTTGGGCATGGCGCTGCTGGCGATGGCCTTGGCCTTGGCCTTGGCCATGCCGGTGAGCAGTTCCAATCTGCCCGCGCAATGGGGCGGCGTTTCGGGGCTGGCCGGATCGATGGGGATTACCGCGCTGGCCGGGCGTTTTCCCGATGCGGCGCAGATGTGGATATTGCTGGGCACCGGGCTGATTGCAACGATTGGCGGGGCGGTCTTGTGCTGGCGTGCGCTGGCTTTGGGTAAGCCTGCGATCCGGCGTCCGAATAACCCGCTGGCGGGGGTCAAGCTGCCTTGGCAGGGCAAAGCGAAAGCGATCACTGACGCGCGCGAACCGGCGGAGGAACGCTTTGTCCCCGGTGTCCATCCCGGCTCTATCCGTGCTGAAACTCCCGATGAACCGATCACCTTGCCTGATCGCCCGCGCCCGACAATTTCCGAGCCGATGGGCAATACCCGCAAGGCTGAGATCGGCCAGTTCAGCAAACAGGGCGATTTCTTTGGCGATTATGATCTGCCCTCGCTCGATCTGCTGACCCCGGCGGAAACAGGTGAGCGCGCCCCCATCGACAAGCTGGCGTTGGAGCGGAATGCGCGGCTGCTGGAAACGGTGCTGGAGGATTTCCACGTCAAGGGCCAGATCACTGCTGTTCGCCCCGGCCCGGTGGTGACGATGTACGAGCTTGAGCCTGCACCGGGGGTCAAGGCCAATCGTGTGGTTGGCCTGGCCGAGGATATTGCCCGCAACATGTCGGCCATTTCGGCGCGCGTGTCTTCGGTGCCGGGTCGCACCGTGATGGGTATCGAACTGCCCAATGCGCACCGCGAAATGGTGTCTCTGCATGAAATGATCGGCAGCAATGATTTTGCCGGACACAAGGGCGATCTGCCGATCATTTTGGGCAAGGATATTGCCGGTGAGCCGGTGATTGCTGATTTGGCCGCCATGCCGCATCTGTTGGTGGCGGGCACCACTGGCTCGGGCAAATCGGTGGGGCTGAACTGCGTCATCCTGTCATTGCTTTATCGCCTGACCCCCGATCAGTGCCGGTTGATCCTGATCGATCCCAAAGTGCTGGAAATGGCCAGCTATGACAATATCCCGCATCTGCTGTCCCCGGTGGTGACCGAACCCGGCAAGGCGATCCGCGCGCTCAAATGGGCGGTGGAGCAGATGGAGGAACGCTATCGCAAGATGTCGTCCATTGGCGTGCGCAACCTCGCCAATTTCAATGAAAAGGTGAATGCTGCCAAGGCCAAGGGCAAGCCTTTGGGCCGCCGTGTGCTGACCGGCTATGATCAGGATAGCGGCGAGCCGATTTTCGAAGAAGAAGTGCTGGAATTTGCGCCGCTGCCGCTGATCGTAGTGGTGGTGGACGAGCTGGCCGATCTAATGGTGACGGCGGGCAAGGAAATCGAAGTGCTGATCCAGCGCCTGTCGCAAAAATCGCGCGCTGCCGGTATTCATCTGATCATGGCAACGCAGCGCCCATCGGTCGATGTTATCACGGGCGTCATCAAGGCGAACCTGCCGACGCGCATTTCCTTCCACGTCACCAGCAAGATCGATTCGCGCACCATTTTGGGCGAACAGGGCGCCGAACAGCTGCTGGGCAAGGGCGACATGCTCTATATGGCCAATGGCAAATCGGTGAAGCGCGTCCATGGTCCGTTTGTCAGCGATGATGATGTGATCAAGGTGGCTGACCATTGGCGCGGGCAGGGCGCACCCGATT
>JBGSTI010000483.1:0-1654 GCA_041736605.1 Sphingomonadaceae bacterium | reverse complement strand
CTTGGCGCGCTGGGCGGCAGCGGCGGTGTGATCGTGGCCGCGCCCAATGGCGATCTGGCGTGGAGTTTCAACACGCCCGGCCTGTTCCGGGGCCGCGCCAGCAGCGATGGCGCGCGTGAGGTCGCGATTTACGCGGATAGCTAAGCTCTTGCCAATGCCGCCCAAGCGGCTAGCCTGCCTCACATGAACGATAAAAAAGACTGGGCCGGAGAGGTCGAAGAACTGCGCATCCGCGAGGCTATGGCTGAGCATATGGGCGGTGCGGAAAAAGTGGCGCGGCAGCATAGCCGAGGCAAGCTGGACGCGCGCGAGCGGCTGAAACGGTTGCTCGATCCCGGCAGCTTTCGCGAGATTGGCAAGATCGCCGGGCGCGGCAGCTATGACGAACAGGGCGAGCTGACGGACCTTGCGGCATCCAATTTCCTGTTTGGTCGCGGTCATATCAATGGCGCGCCGGTGGTGGCCTCAGCCGATGATTTTACCGTGCGCGGTGGCTCTGCTGACGCTGCTTTGCACCGCAAATTCACGCAGTGCGAGGCGATGGCCAACCAGTTACGCCTGCCGCTGATCCGCATGATCGATGGCACGGGCGGCGGCGGTTCGGTGAAAACGCTGGAGACCATTGGCTATACCTATGTGCCCGCCGTGCCCGGCTGGGATGATATTGTCACCAATCTGGAAACGGTGCCGGTGGTGGCTTTGGCCTTGGGGCCGACCGCTGGCCTTGGCGCTGCGCGCGTCGTCGCCAGCCATTATTCGGTAATGGTCAAAGGATTGAGCCAATTGTTTGCCGCTGGCCCCGCCGTCGCCGCCGCGATTGGCGAACATGCCGATAAAGAGGCGCTGGGCGGCAGCGCGATGCACACGCGCAACGGCGTGGTTGACGAAGAGGTGGAAAGCGAAGACGCCGCCTTTGCCGCCGCGCGCCGGTTTCTGTCTTATCTACCGCCGTCGATTGACCGTTTGGCGGAGCGCAGCCCGTGCGATGATCCGGCGGACCGGCGCGAGGAAAAGCTGCTGTCCACCGTGCCGCGCGATCCGGCACAGGTCTATGCGATGCGCAGCGTGCTATCGGCGGTGTTTGATCGGGGCCGCGTGTTTGAAATGGGCCGCCGCTGGGGCAGGGCGGCGATCACTGCCTTTGCCCGGCTGGATGGCTGGCCGGTGGCGGTGCTGGCCAGCGATCCCAGCTATCTGGGCGGATCATGGGAGGCACTGACGTCGCAAAAGGTCGAGCGTTTCGTGAAACTGGCCGATCAATTCCGCCTGCCCATCGTCCATCTGGTCGACAATCCCGGATTCATGATCGGGGTAGAGGCCGAACGTGCTGCCACCATCCGTTTCGGTGTTCAGGCGATGAACGCGATCTATCGCGCCAAGGTGCCCCTGGCCTCGGTAATCGTGCGCCGCGCCTATGGCATAGCGGGCAGCGCGATGAGCCATGCAGAGAAATTCCAGTATCGCTTTGCCTGGCCATCGGGCGATTGGGGCAGCCTGCCAATCGAAGGCGGCGTAGAAGTGGCGTATAAGTCTGAAATCGAAGCCGCCGATGATCCCGCCGCGCATCTGGAAAGCATCCGCGCCCGGCTCAATCTGGTGCGCTCACCGTTTCGCACGGCCGAGCATTTCGGCGTGGAGGACATTATCGATCCGC
>JBGSTI010000482.1:0-3208 GCA_041736605.1 Sphingomonadaceae bacterium | reverse complement strand
TGTCCGATGGCCGCACCATCGAAGTGGCGGTGATCCGACACGATAGCGGCAGCCTGATCAAAACCTATACCGACGTTACCGATAATATTGACGCGCATAACGAGCTGACCTTGCGCGGGGCGCAGCTGGCCCAGCGGATCCGCGAGCTGGAATCGCTGAGCACGTCGCTGGAGGAATCGCGCAACCGGGCGATCCGCGCCGATCAAGGCAAATCACGTTTTCTGGCGATGATGAGCCATGATATCCGCACGCCGATGAATGCCATGCTGGCGCTGCTCGATCTGGTAAGCCACGGCACACTGGACGACGAACAGCGTCGCCACATTGATCTCGTGCGGTCCAGCGGTGAACAGATGCTGTTTCTGCTAGGCGACATATTGGCCGTCGCGCGCAGCGATGGCTGGCAGATGGAGCTGGAGGCCGGGCTGATCTGGATGCGCGATTTTGCCGGGCGCACGGTCGATAGCTGGCGGCAATTGGCGCGCACCCGATCAATCGGGATGGAACTGAAAATCGCGCATGATGTGCCCGATCAGGTTTGGATGGACGCCACAAGGCTGCGCCAGATGCTCGACAATCTGATCAGCAACGCGATCAAGTTTACCGCGCAGGGCGAGGTGCATATCGCCATGGATCGCATTGCTGGCCCTGATGGCAACCCGCAATTGTGCATTGCCGTGCGCGATACCGGTCGTGGCATTGCGCAAGAGGATCAGCAAAAGCTGTTTGCCGATCTGCACCGCGTGCACGATCCGCTGGCTGGCCATGTTGAAGGCAATGGTCTGGGCCTGGCGATTTGCCAGCGTATTGCCCATGCCATGGGCGGCGCGATCAGCGTGGAAAGCGAAATCGGACGGGGCAGCCTGTTCCGCCTGATCCTGCCTTTAGCCGGCCAAGGCCTGGCCACCGGGGCCAGCACGCCTGCACCGCTGGCCAACAACAGCGCACCGCGAGGGCCGCTGAACCTGCATTTATTGGTTGCCGAGGATATTGAAACCAACCGGCTGGTCATGGGCGCATTGCTTGACCGTCTGGGCTGCACCTATGCCATGGCGCATGATGGCAAGGCGGCAATTGATGCGCTGGCCCATGGCGCATTTGACGCCATCCTGATGGACATTTCGATGCCCAATATGGACGGCATTGCCGCCACACAGGCCATTCGCACCATCGGCGGAGCGGCTGGATCATTGCCGATCATCGCTGTCACCGCCTTTGCCACCGATCGCGAACGCGCGGCCTTTTTGGCGGCGGGCATGGATTCGGTGCTGGTGAAACCGGTGCGGCTGGAAAGCTTGGCGAAAGAACTGGCCGGACTTAGCCGCAGCCATGGCGATGCCCAGACCGATGCTGCCGATGCCGCGATGGAGCGTCTGGACAGCGCACCTATTCCCGATTTCGGTGCGGTGCCGTTGATCGATGGCAACCTGTTCCGCCAGCAATTGTTCAGCCTGCCCGATGCGGCGCGGCAAAGGCTGGCGGCCAGCATCAATGCCGATCTGCGCCATTGGGCCGATATTTTTGCCCATGCATGGCAGGCAGCCGACATCGATAACATGGCGCGGGCGCATCATGCCTTAAAGGGCGTATGCACCAGTTTTGGCATCGTTAAACTGGGTGAACTGGTGGCGGCGATGCGGACGGCTCCGCCATACCCCGATGATCACCGCGCCAGCGATCTGGTCACCATATTGGATGCCTCGCTTGATGAAATCGCGCGCGTCGCCAGCCAGCCGGATCGCCGCAGCGCCTGACTGGCCAGCCTTATCCTCAATACGCCCCCTTGCCGGTAATCACCGCAGGCACCGTCTGCACCAGCAACTTAAGATCGGTCACCAGCCCGCGCTTTTCCAGATACGCAATGTCCATTTCCACTTGCTGTTCAAACGGAATTTCGGCGCGGCCCGATACCTGCCAGGTGCAGGTCAGCCCCGGACGGCCCATCAGCCGTTGACGGGCGCGATCATCATAGGTGATGACTTCCTGCGGCAGCGCCGGACGCGGGCCAACAATCGACATATCGCCGCGCACCACATTGATCAGCTGGGGCAATTCATCCAGCGACGCCCGGCGCAGCAGGCCACCAATCCGGGTGATGCGCGGATCGCGTTTCATCTTGAAGCAAGTGCCGTCCCGCTCGCTTTGCGCCAACAGATCCGCACGGCGTTTTTCGGCATCGACCGCCATTGATCGGAATTTCCACATGCGAAACGGCTTGCCATCAGCGCCAATGCGGGTCTGTTTGAAAAATACCGGCCCCTTATCGTCCAGCGTGATCAACAGGCAGATCGCGGCGATGATCGGCCCCAGAATGACCAAAGCCGTCAATGCAATCGCCAGATCAAGGCTGCGCTTGGCCGAGTTGCTATAGCGTTCGGCATGGCCACGCGCGACCCAGGCATGGGCAATCGCCCGGCCCAGAAAAGCGATATTGCCGCCAATATAACGCCCGGCCAGCCGCTTTGGCTCTTGCGCCAGCCGCCAGATCCATTCCTGGCCAATGCTGCGCACCCATTCGGGCGCACGCGGGATGCGGCCTGAATAATAGTCAAACAGCCCGCCCACGCCCATGATCACCGGCACGGTAATCCGTGCCCGATTGCGCGCAATCCAGATTTCCTGATGCGGCACGCCCAGCCCAACCAGCAATATCCGCGCGCCAGAGGCGTTGATCTGGTCAATCAACGCCTCTTCCTCACCCGGCTGGAAATAGCCATGATGCGTGCCCGCGATATCGAGGCCCGGCACTTGGCTGCGCATGTTGCGCGCGGTATTGGCCGCCACGCCATAGCCACCGCCCAGCAGAAACAGGCTTTGGCAACGCTGCGCTGCCTGTTGGCACAGAACCGGAAACAGATCGGTGCCGTTCAGATTGGACTGAATGGTCTGCCCCGCCAGCTTTGCCGCAAGGCTGAGGCCACTGCCATCGGGCAGCAACGCGTCGGCGCGAGACAATGCCCGGCCATAACGGGGCCGGGTGCGCAGCGTGTTAATGCAATGCGCGTTGATAAAGGCAATGATCGCCCGCTCGCCTGCTTCGGCGCGGCTGACAATGGCTGCGGCAGCATCGGCCAGTTCGGCATTGACCAAAGGCAGGCCAAACAGCCGCGTTGGCGCATGTTCGCTCAACGCATCGTCGGCGCGGGTGGTGAATTGACCACCATCGAAATGCAGACGCGCCGTTGCAACCTTATGTCCGGTCGGCGGC